>WQUN01000265.1 GCA_009782085.1 Bacillota bacterium | reverse complement strand
TCTTTGAGAGTAAATTCTTTGTTCCCCCATCGAATTTTACCTCTTTTTCCCTTCCAAGGGGAGTTTTTTATTGCGATGATTTTTTGCTCGTCAGGGCTGGGTAATATAGAAATGCAGCAAATGGTATCCAAAAGTGCAGCACATAAAAACTGGTAAATATCCAACCGGTATCAACACCGAAACCGATCAACTATCCAATCGAAGCGTTCTTCAAAGCTGGAATTATCAGCGGGTATCCAGACGGCAACGTAAAGCCTGCCGGCACGGCGACAAGAGCCTAGGTTGCGGCGATGTTGCACAGGTTTTTGGAAATGGCAGATAAATAGCGTAAATTAAACCCTATCTAAACTTACAAAGCCCCGTAAAGATTATTTTTCATCTTTTACAGGGCTTTTTATTATTCTTGGACAAAAACCGGTCCTTTCCCTGATTATACCGGATGCAGAAACATTTGCCGACGACGAGCCGATTCGCCGAACGTTTCAGCGGCGAATCGGCGACAGAGGAGGCTAATGTTTTCGCACTCCGGTATAGTTGAAACGGTTTTGTCATGATGCGTCATCCCTTGATTCCATCGGAGTCCAAATATACGAAAGGCTACCTTATCGCCATCGTTTAGTTTTAACACGTGTCTGATTGTAACGAGCAACGTGATTTGCCCATTGGATGTAATTTTAGCGAGTTCCATACCATTCAATTATCTCACCTCTCCACAAACCACTCTCCGATCCCCCCGTACACGTCGAAAAACTCCGGCTTTTTCTCCCCGTGCACGTTCTGGCCGGACACCAGCGCGGATTTCCTGAAAACCAGGCTGATTATCGGGAGCTCGGAGGCGATCCGCTTTTGCAGCGCGCCCATGTCGCTTTTGAAGGCGGCGTCCCCGGCGGCGGAGCGCGTCACCTTCAGAAGCGCGTCCGTCAGGCTGTCGCTGTACGAGAGCACGTTCCCCTCCCCGTTGCCCGCGTCCGAGGCGAACAGGAAGCCGAGGTCGGGCAAGGCGGAAAGCCGGTACCCGCCCACGAACAGGTCGAACTCCTTCGCCTGGATCTTCGCGGTGAATTCGCCGAAGGGCAGGACTTGCAGGTCCACGCCGACGCCGATCTGCTCCAGGTTGGCGGCCAGGGCCGAGGCGATCTGGCGACGCTCGGCGTTTTCCTCGTTGACCAGCAGGCGGAAGGAGACCGGGTTGCCGGAATACGCCTTGTCCATAAGGGCCTTCGCGGCGGAAAGGTCGAACGGATAGGTTCGGGCGCCGCCCTCATAGAGCCACGACGCGGGGTTCACCGGGGCCAAAGCGCGCCGCGCGCGGCCGAGGTAGGTGTCGTTCAGGATCGCGTCCGCGTCGACACAGCGGCAGACCGCCTCGCGGACGTTTTTGTCCCGGATGTAGAGGTTTTCGAAGTTGAAGCCTATGAATTCGAAATCGAGCGTATCATACTCGTCCAGGCCGGCGGAGGCGCCGCGAAAGCGCCCGAGGAACCGGCCCCAGTCCGAGATCCCGGCGGGGAGCGCGTCGATCAGGCCGCGCCCGAAGGCGTCGAGCGCCGTGTCCCGGTCGGGCGTCAGGACGAAGCGGACGGTGGAGATGTACGGCTTTGGGCCAAAATAGTTTTCGTTCCGCACGAGAAGCATGTCCTTGCGGGCCGTGTAGCTCTCGAACTGGTAGAGCCCGTCGCCCAAGGGGTTCATGTCGGCGTCCGGGTTGTCCCTGTAATAACGGGCGGGGATGACGGGGAAATCGAACATATAGAACTGCCCGCCCAGCGGCGACAGGAAGGTCAGTTTGACGGAGCGGTCGCTGAGGACCGTCCAGGCGGCGATGTTCTTCACATTCCCGGCGTATATGGCGTCCTCCGGGGCTTCGCGCAAAATGGAGAGGGTGTAGTCGACGTCCGCCGACGTGACCGGCTCGCCGTCGCTCCAGGCCACGCCGCTTTTAAGGGAGATCACGGCGCTCATGCCGTCGGCCGCGAACTCGAAATCGGCGATGTTGGGCTGCGGCCGGAAATTCCCGTCGATCTTAGCCAAAGGTTCAAAGACCAGCTTCAGCGCGTCGTCCACGGACTCGTCCGCGTTAAGCAAGGGGTTCAGCGTCACGGGCGGGCGCATCGTCAGGTTCACGGTGCCGCCCGGGATGGGGACCAGCGGCGTGGGGGCCGGGGCGGCGAAGGAAGGCGCGGCCGCCGCCGCGGGAACTGGCGTCGGCAAAACCGCCTCGGGCTGCTGATAAAGCCCGGCGCAGCCCGCCGGAAAAACCGTCAGTATAACCAGCGCCGACAGACGCGCAATACATCGTGTAAAGTTTCGGTTTATCATAGGAACCTTCCCATAATTTTTATCAGAACGCCGTAGACTTTTTCGCCGCTCGCGACGCGGCTGACGAAGTCCCGCGTCTCCCTGAACGGAATAAAGCCCAGGCCGTTTTCGCCGGAGGCGTAATCCGGGTCCAGGAGCCACTTGTCCACGTTGCCGATCC
Organism: Bacillota bacterium; assembly: GCA_009782085.1. Classification (GTDB taxonomy): domain Bacteria; phylum Bacillota; class Clostridia; order Lachnospirales; family WQUN01; genus WQUN01. Next base: position 5,671 of record WQUN01000265.1, on the reverse strand, counting down.
CGGCGTTATACGCCGCGAGGGCCAGCTTTTCGTCCCCGCCGTAGCGCTCCAGGAGCCAGCTGATATACCAGCAGCCGAGCCTTATGTTGAGCGACGGCTCGAAGATGCCGTCGTAGCTGTAGTTGTTGAGGCCGATCTGGCCGGCTATCCAGTCGGCGGTCGGCCTGGTGATCTGCATGAGGCCGCTCGCGCCTTTTGGGGAGAGCGCGTCCTCGCGGAACTTGCTCTCCGTATGTATGACCGCGCAGACAAAAGCCGGATCGAGGCCGTATTCCCCGGCGTACCCGCGAATAAGGCCGAAATATTTCAGCGGATACCGGCCCGGCACGAGCGCGGCGCAAACCGCCGCCGCGAAGATAACCACCAAACCCGCGGCCTTAAGCCGCCGGCGCCTTTCGTGCCGCTTCATGGCTTCACCCGTATTCAAAGATGTGTCCCTGTATTTTACAGCATGGCGGGAGGTTTTTCAATGCGGAATATGACAAGCGCAAAATGTCGCTTGACATTATTACGTTAGCTGATATAATATTATTACGTATGTCGATATAGTATGTACCGCGGAGGTGACGATATGCCTGAAAGTTTCGAGCGGGGGGCGCTGACCGAGGCGACTTACCTGATATTGCTCTCGCTGTGCGAGGCGAGGCACGGATACGGAGTTATGCAGCACGTTTCCGACGCCACGCGCGGCCGGGTGAACCTCGGCGCGGGCACGCTCTACGGCGCGATCAGCCTGCTTTTGGACAAAGGCTGGATAGAGGCGGCGGGCGGCGACGAGAGAAAGAAGCTCTACCGCGTCACGCGGCCGGGCATGAGCGCGCTGGAGGGCGAGACGGCGAGGCTTGACGAGCTTCTCGCGATCGGGCGCGAAACGCTGGCGGGAACAGGGCTAAACAACGAAAGCGGCGGACGGTCTAACGGGCCGTGTCCGGCCGCCGGCCGCGCCGGATACTGAAAACATTTACAGACGACGACCGACGACGAGCCGACACGACGAACGCTTCAGCGGCGTGTCGGCGACGTAGGAGGTTAATGTTTTCGCACTCCGGTATATATTCGGGAGGGATAGAAATGGTAAAACGCGTTTTCAAGCTCTTTTTCGACTTTGAGAAGGAAGAGGCGTGGCTGAACGACATGGCGAGGCACGGCTGGATGATGGACTCGTTCTTTTTAGGCGTGTACCAGTTCTCCGAGGGACCGCCGGAGGAGTATGTCTACCGCATCGAGCTGCTGCCGCAGGCCGCCGCAAGCGCCGGCAGCCGGCCGTATCTGCGCTTTTTGGAGGAAACGGGCGCTGAGGTCGTGTCGACCTGGTTCAGGTGGGCATATTACCGCAAGAAGGCCTGCGACGGCGATTTTGAGATTTACACCGACATCGGCTCGCGCATCGGGCACTACAAAAGGGTAGCGTGTTTTATGTATCCCGTGTGTGTCCTGGAGTGGTGCATGGCGCTGATTCAGGGAATCAATTTTTTCATGGCTTTGGCTGATCCCTACGGCGTGCATGTGCCGGCCGGGTTCTCGCTTTTCTTCTTCATGTTCGGCCTGCTGGCCGGGATCGGGATTTTCCGCGCGGCAAGGCGGTCGCAGCTGCAATACAGGCGTCTGGAGAGGGAAAAAATCATACAGGAATGACGGGGCAAACCGTGGATGCGGTAAATTTTCCTGGGATACGCCGCACCCTGATTCTTTTCCGGGGTTGACTTGCCCAGGACCATAATATAGGATATACGGGTAAGAACAAACGGAAAAAGCATGGGTTAATATATAGATCGAAAACAAAAAACCTACGGGAGAATCCGCCTTGAGCGCGAAAAAAACCTACGACAACGAGAGCATCACGTCCCTGAAGGGCGCCGACCGCGTGCGCAAGCGCCCCTCCGTCATCTTCGGCTCGGACGGGCTGGAGGGTTGCGAGCACTCCATTTTCGAGATAATCTCCAACTCCATCGACGAGGCCAGGGAGGGTTTCGGTAAAAAGATCGAGATCACCCGGCACGCGGACAAGTCCGTGACCGTGAAGGATCACGCCCGCGGCTGCCCCGTGGACTATAACCCCATCGAGCAAAGGTACAACTGGGAGCTGGTCTACTGCGAGCTCTACGCCGGCGGGAAGTTCGACAACAGCGAGGAGGAGAGCTACTCCTTCAGCCTCGGCCTGAACGGGCTAGGCCTGTGCTCCGCGCAGTACAGCTCCGAATATATGGACGTGGACGTCCTGCGGGACGGCTGGCACTATATGCTCCATTTCGAGAAGGGCGAGAACGTCGGCGGGCTCATAAAGCGGAAAGCCGCCGGCCGGGAGACCGGAACCGCCACTACCTGGCGGCCGGACAGGGAGGTCTTTACGGACATAGACGTGCCGCTGGACTGGTACAAGGACACTCTGAAACGGCAGGCCATAGTGAACTCCGGGCTTCTGTTCGTCCTTTCCGACGAGGAGAGCGGCGAAACGTTCGAATTCCTCTACGAAAACGGCATCCGCGACTATATAAACGAGCTGGCCGCCGGGACGGCCCTGACGGAGCCGTGCCTGTTCGCCTATGAGACCAAAGGCCGCGACAGGGAGGACAAGCCGGAATATAAGCTGAAGCTCGAGGTGGCGTTCTGTTTCTCGAACGAAGTGAACGTCATTGAGTATTACCACAACTCCAGCTGGCTCGAGCACGGCGGCTCGCCGGACAAGGCGGCGCGCTCGGCCTTCGTGTCGGCCGTGGACGCGTACCTTAAAAACGCCGGGCAGTACAGGAAGGACGAGAAAAAGATCACCTTCGCGGACGTGGAGGACAGCCTGATATTGATCTCCAGCTCCTTTTCCACGGTCACCAGCTACGAGAACCAGACGAAGAAGTCCATAACAAACAGATTCATCCAGGAGGCCATGACGGACTTCCTGAAAAAGCGGCTGGAGATATACTTCATAGAAAACAAGGCTGAGGCCGACAGGATCGCCGCCCAGGTCCTGGTCAACAAGCGCAGCCGGGAGACGGCCGAAAAGACCCGCATATCCATCAAAAAGAAACTGACCGGAACCATCGACATGAACAACCGCGTGGAGAAGTTCGTGAACTGCCGGACGAAGGACACGAACCGGCGGGAGATATACATCGTGGAGGGGGATTCCGCCCTCGGCTCCTGCAAGCTCGGGCGCGACGCGGAGTTCCAGGCCATCATGCCCGTGCGCGGGAAGATACTCAACTGCCTGAAAGCCGATTACGACAAAATATTCGGCAACGATATAATAACCGACCTGTTGCGCGTGCTGGGCTGCGGGGTGGAGATAAGAACCAAACACCAGCACCAGAATCAGGACATAGCCACCTTCGACCTGAGCCAGCTCCGCTGGAACAAGGTCATCATCTGCACCGACGGGGACGTGGACGGGTTCCATATCCGCGCGGAGCTGCTGACGATGCTCTACCGCCTGACGCCCGGCCTCATAAGCGCCAAAAAGATATACATCGCCGAGTCGCCGCTCTACGAGATAACGTCGGGCAAAAAGACCTTCTTCGCCTACACGGACAGGCAGAAGAACGAGATCGCCGCGAAGCTCCAGAAATATACGATCCAGCGCTCCAAGGGCCTGGGCGAGAACGAGCCGGAGATGATGTGGCAGACCACCATGAACCCGGAGACCCGGCGACTGATTCTGGTCACGCCGGACGAGGTCAAGGCCACGCAGGAGATGTTCGAGACGCTTCTGGGCGACAACATCCGTGCGCGGAAGGAGTTCATAGAGGAAAACGGCCGGAGGTATATCGATTTTTCGGAGGTGGGGTAGGAAAGAGAAGCTCTGGACGATGACTGCATATCCGATATCCTTCATAAGATCGACAGTCTTGCGTAGTTTTCGATAACTATATCGCAAGGCAAATCCGCCGGCCAAGGAGGCCCCCATGCCCGAACTTCCCGATCTGGAAGTCTTCAAAACCAACATCCCCGCCCGGCTGACCTCCAAACGTCTGGCCGGGCTCCAGGTGTTCAGCATGAACAAGGTCAGCCGGCCGCAGTCCGTTTTGCAAAGCGAACTCATAGGCCGGGAGCTCGTCGGGGTCGGCCGCTTCGGGAAGGAACTGCTCTTCGACTTCGGGGACATGCGGGTCCTCGCGGCGCATTTGATGCTGAACGGGCAGATCTCGATCGTGCCCGTCAAAGATGCGGCCAAAATCAAATACAGGATTTTAACCCTGGAATTTGAGAACGAAACCCTTGTGTTCAGCGACCCGGGCGGGCTGTGCACGATCAAGTACAAGCCCGCGGCAAGCAAGGCCCCGGACGCCTTCGGCGCCGGGTTCACCCCGGACTATTTCCTGAAGGCGGCCGGGCGGAACCCCATGACCAACGTCAAGGCCTTCCTGATCGACCAGAGCGTGGTCAGGGGCATCGGGAACGCCTACGCGGACGAGATACTGTGGGCTGCCCGCGTCTCGCCGAACTCCCTGGTCGGCAGGATACCCGCGGAGGTCATGGCCGCCCTCCACGCCGCCATAGGCTCCGTCCTGCGGAGCGCGGTGGAGTCGATCAAAGCCGTTTCCCCGGACATAATCTCGGGGGAGGAGCGGAGCTTCCTGAAGGTGCACAACAAGGCGCTTAAAGTGACGGAGACGGGGTTTCCGATCAGGACGGACAGGATAGTCTCCAAGACGACGTATTACACGGAGGAACAGAAGCTGTATTGAACAATAAGGGAAAGATTCTTCGCTTACGCTCAGAATGACAGCTTTTATGCGGTTTTTGACTTTCCGAGGGTACTCACATATAGATACGTTCATCTCCGACAGCGCCAGTGACAACTACGCTACATATGAATTGCTTAACCACTGGGGCTTAAACGCAGTTATCGCTCTCAACCCCAAAAACAACCCAGATAATAATAATGATAACCGCAAAAAGTATCCGCCCTCTTTGCGTATTAATGATAACGGCGTTCCCGTTTGCCCCGGCGGTCGGTCAATGGTTTATCATGGCTTCTGTAAAGACCGCTGCCGCCTTAAATGGCGCTGCCCCAGAATCGCCGGAGGTTTGGAGCCATGTGAAGCCTGCGCTTCCTGTTCGCCTTCCTCTTATGGCCGCGTCATTTACACTAAGCCAGATTGGGATCTCCGCTTGTTTACCAAAATCCCGCGCGGGTCCCTCGCCTGGAAGGACAATATGAAACAGCGCACCGCCGCCGAGCGCGTTAATGACCCTATCCTCATTGACTATGCCGTCGAAAATACTCGCGTTCGCGGTAAAAAGCGTATTTCCTTACTTACCACCCTCGCGGCCGTCAATATCCATCTCGACGCACAGCTTGCTTTTTTGATTGATCAAAACTTGTTCGATCTTGACGCGCTCCTTTGTTTGGACTGCGCCGCCTAAGCTCTTGTGTCCTTTTGTTTATTGACTCCTTACTTGCGCCTGAAAATCTTCACTTTTCATGTGCTTGCTGCTGCACGCCCTTTTTGGGGCTCCTTTTTCTTCCTTTCTCTTTGTGTTTGTCCGTTGTCTTCTTTCCCTTTACTTTCCTGTTTTTACTCCTTTTTTCCTTTGCTTTTTGCCTTTACTTAATGCTCGTTTTCGAGGTCACTCAAAGCAAGATTCTTCGGCTTCGCCTCAGAATGACAAGAGGGGCATCCCCTGCTATACCGGAGTGCGAAAACATCAGCCTCCTCTGTCGCCGATTCGCCGC
>WQUN01000264.1 GCA_009782085.1 Bacillota bacterium | reverse complement strand
GCGCTGCGCGCGGCCTGCATAGCCGCGAGGATCACGCCCGTTTTCTGCGGCTCCGCCTATAAAAACAAGGGCGTCCAAAGTCTGCTGGACGGCGTCGTGGATTATCTCCCCGCCCCGACGGATATCCCCCCGATAAAGGGAACCCTGCCGGACGGCGAGACGACCGTCGAGCGCCATTCCTCCGATGAGGAGCCGTTTTCCGCGCTGGCCTTCAAAATCATGAACGACCCGTTCGTCGGCAAGCTGGCGTTCTTCCGCGTCTATTCAGGCGTGCTGGACGCCGGCTCGTATGTCTACAACCCCGTCAAGGACAAGAAGGAGCGCATCGGCCGCATTCTGCAAATGCACGCCAACCACCGCGAGGATATCGAGCGCGTCTACGCCGGCGATATCGCAGCGGCCGTGGGCCTGAAATTTACCACCACCGGCGATACGCTCTGCCCGGAGGACAAGGAAGTCGTGCTGGAGAGCATGAACTTCCCGGAACCCGTCATATCCGTCGCCATAGAGCCCAAAACCAAGGCCGGGCGCGATAAAATGGGCATAGCCCTTTCCAAGCTGGCCGAGGAGGACCCGACGTTTAAAACCTACACCGACGCGGACAGCGGCCAGACCATCATCTCCGGCATGGGCGAACTGCACCTGGAGATTATCGTAGACAGGCTGCTGCGCGAATTCAAGGTGGAGGCCAACGTCGGCAAGCCGCAGGTCGCCTATAGAGAAACGTTCCGCAAAACGGTCGAATCCGAGGGCCGGTATATCCGCCAGTCCGGCGGCAAGGGCCAGTACGGGCACTGTAAAGTCCGCTTCGAGCCGATGGACGCCAACGACGCGGCAAAGACCTTCGAATTCGAGAATAAGATAGTCGGCGGCGTCATACCCAGGGAATTCATCCCCGCCATAGAAAACGGCATCCGGGACGCCATGCAGAGCGGCATACTTGGCGGCTACCCGGTTCTGGGCGTTCGGGCCACGCTGTTCGACGGCTCGTATCACGAGGTGGACTCGTCCGAGATCGCCTTCAAGATCGCCGGCTCCATGGCCTTCAAAGACGCCATGCGCAGGGGCGACGCGGTTCTGCTGGAGCCGATAATGAAGGTCGATATAACCGTCCCCGAGGATTATATGGGCGACGTCATCGGCGATATCAACTCCCGGCGCGGGCATATAGAGGGCCTGGAGGCGCGCGGCAACGCGCAGGTCATCCACACCTACGTCCCGCTGGCCGAGATGTTCGGCTACGCGACGGATCTGCGTTCCCGCACACAGGGCCGCGGGGTGTTCTCGATGGAGGTTCACCACTACGAACCCGTGCCGAAGAGCGTGCAGGAAAAGGTCGTCGCCGGCAAGTCGCTGGAATAGCGCCGGAATACAACGTTGTAATAAAAAATTTACTTGCAAATTCACCGGTTTTTTTATATAATTGGTGCACTGAATTCTATAAATTATCTGTAATTGAAATTTCTTACATTTAGGAGGATTGAAATGGCAAAATCAAAATTTGAAAGAACAAAACCGCACGTCAATATCGGCACCATAGGTCATATCGATCACGGCAAGACGACGCTCACGGCCGCTATAACAAAGACCCTGTTTGAAAGATATCAGCTCGGTCAGTTTGTTCCTTTCGATAAGATCGATAAAGCGCCGGAAGAAAAGGCCCGCGGCATAACAATCTCCACAACCCACGTGGAGTACGAGACGCCCAACCGCCACTACGCGCACGTCGACTGCCCCGGCCACGCCGATTACGTCAAGAACATGATCACCGGCGCGGCCCAGATGGACGGCGCAATCCTCGTCGTCGCGGCCACGGACGGCCCGATGGCCCAGACCCGCGAGCACATCCTGCTCGCCCGCCAGGTCGGCGTCCCCTCAATCGTCGTCTACATGAACAAGGTAGACGCCGTCGACGACCCCGAACTGCTTGACCTCGTCGAGATGGAGATCCGCGACCTCCTGAACGAGTACGAATTCCCCGGCGACGACACGCCCATCATCCGCGGCTCTGCCCTTAAGGCGCTTGAAGACCCGAAGAGCCAGTGGGGCGATTCCATCGTAGAGCTGTTTAGCGTAGTGGACGAGTATATCCCGCTGCCCGAGCGTGCCGTCGATAAACCGTTCCTTATGCCCGTTGAGGACGTGTTCTCCATCACAGGCCGCGGCACCGTCGCCACGGGCCGCGTAGAGCGCGGAACGCTGAAGATTCAGGACGAAGTCGAAATCGTCGGCCTGACGGAAGAGCGCCGCAAAGTCGTCGTCACCGGCGTCGAAATGTTCAAGAAGCTGCTTGACCAGGCCCAGGCCGGCGATAATGTCGGCTTGCTGCTGCGCGGCGTCCAGCGGAACGAGATCGAGCGCGGCCAGGTTCTCGCCAAGCCCGGCTCCATCACCCCGCACACCAAGTTCACCGCCCAGGTCTACGTCCTTACGCAGGCCGAAGGCGGCCGCCACAAACCGTTCTTCAACAACTACCGCCCGCAGTTCTATTTCCGCACAACCGACGTCACCGGCGTCATCACCCTGCCGGAGGGCACGGAGATGTGCATGCCCGGCGATAATATCACCATGACAATCGAGCTCATCACCCCCATCGCCATGGAGCAGGGCCTGCGCTTCGCTATCCGCGAAGGCGGCAGGACGGTCGGCTCCGGCTCGGTCGTTACGGTTATGAAATAAAGTAAATGACATCATTAAAACGGGAAGCCCTGTAAAACCCGGGCTTCCCGTTTTTATTTCAGGCGACCGTCCCTCTTTTATTCGGAAGGGCGAGGTATTCCTTAGGAATTGTGACTAAATAAAGTTTACAAATTTCCCGAAGTATTTTGACGTAGCGCAAGGAAGCGACGACGACGCGCACTATCA
>WQUN01000263.1 GCA_009782085.1 Bacillota bacterium | reverse complement strand
GGGCGGGGCCTTGCCCCCGCGGGAAATCCCGATATGACGCGGCGGGGGCAAGCCCCCGCCCTACTGTTTGTTTTGATTTTTGTTTTGACTATTCACCCTAAAAATCCGCGGCCCGAAGGGACATCATTGTGGACAAACCTGATTACGGCGAATATCTGGCTACGATACGCGGCATGTTGACGGCTTTCCCCGACATACGCCTTATGCCCGCGGAAACCTGGAACGATTTCGACGAGTATATGCGCCTCGCGGCGGACATATGCCGCGGGGACAAAACGGCCGGGACCAATGGGTACGTTGCCGCTCTGGACGAAATGACGGCCGGTTCGGGCGCGTACAACGAAGCGTATCTGCTGTCCGCGCTGATCCGGATGACGCGCGAAGCCGGGTACGCGGAGCGGCTCGCCGGCCTGTGCCTGGACGGGGGCATAACGGACACAAACGAGCGGCTCTTTCTGCTCAAACAGATCGACCATCTGTGTTTCGCCAACAACATCGATCCGGGAATCCGGGCCGCCGAAAAACTCCGGCTCGTATATCTGGACATACTGGACCGGTACGCGGAATCCTACGCCGCGCACTGCCGCCCGATACCGGCGGGGGAGCGGGACCCGCGCGCCGCCGTGGTCATCACGGGGCAATACATCGGCCTGAACCACGGGCCGACGAAAACGGTGTGCGACAGGTGCCGCTCGCTGATAAAAGACATGAAAATGAACGTCACGCTGATCAACTCGGCGGACATAGTAAGCCCGCTCGGCCGCGTTCCGTTTTTTAACGCCGTCGCCGGCAGCTATAACGCCGAACTGAACGGCGTTTCGTCGGTCTGCTATCAGGACGCCGAATTTGGCTATTACCAGTTCAGGACGCAGAACCTGGACTATGACGACCTGCGCGGGGCTTTGCTGACGGTGCGCAGGCTCAGGCCGGCGTTTATAGTCTCCGTAACCGCCGGCCCCAACGTTCTGGCGGAACTCTGCGACAGGATAGTCCCTGTCATATCCGTCTCTTTGACCGTTTCGCGCGTCCCTTTGACGGCGACCAGGCTGATATCCACCAACAAGATCCCCGACGAAACGGATTTGAGGCTCCTTAAAACGCTTGGGCTTTCGGCCCGGAACATCATAACGGGCGTGTTTACCTCCGACTTCAAGCCGCAGACCCGCAAAATCACAAGGCGGGAGCTTTCGCTGCCGGAGGGCGGGTTTATTTTGATCGTCGTCGGCGCCCGGCTGGATACGGAAATCACGGAGGAATTCCTGGAGATCCTCCTGTCGACGGCCAAATACGGGACGCATATCGCCTTCGCCGGGCGTTTCGAGAAATACGCCGCCTTTTGCGCCGCGACGGACGGATTGGCGGAGCGCTCCACTTTCCTGGGTTTTGCCGACGACATGCTGGCGGTTTTGGACAACTGCGACCTGTATGTGAACCCAATGCGCCGCGGGGGCGGCACGTCCGCCGTCGAGGCGCTTTACAAGGGCGTCCCCGTCGTCACGCCCGATTTCGGCGACGTCGCCTCCAACGCGGGAAGCGCGTTTATCGCGTCCTACGCGGACATGGCCGGCGCGATCGCCAGATACGCCTCCGACAGGGAGTTTTACGCCAGCCAGTCGAAAAAAGCGAGGGAACGGGCCGCGTATCTGACCGACACCTCGCTGCACTTTGGGAATATAATCAAAGAGGCCATGCGGAGCCCGATGTTTTCGTAGCGCCTACGCCATCCTGCTAATCTCCTTCTTCAGCCTCCCGATTATCTTCTTCTCCAGCCGCGAGATGTACGACTGCGAGATGCCAAGCAGGTCCGCCACTTCCTTCTGCGTCTTTTCCTCCCCGTCCGAGTAGAGCCCGAAGCGGAGCTCCACTATCTTCTTCTCCCTGTTGGACAGCTTTTCCAGGGCCTTGCCCAACAGTTCCCTGTCCACTTCCTCCTCCATGTCCCGGGAGATCACGTCCACCTCCGTGCCCAGGATATCGGAGAGCAGAAGCTCGTTGCCCTCCCAGTCCACGTTGAGCGGCTCGTCGATGGACACCTCCGTCTTCAGCCGGGAGTTGCGCCGAAGGTACATCAGGATCTCGTTCTCTATGCACCGCGAGGCGTAGGTGGCGAGCTTGATGCGCTTTTCCAGGCGGAAGGTGTTGATCGCCTTGATAAGCCCTATCGTGCCTATCGAGATCAGGTCCTCCACGTTCACGCCGGTGTTCTCGAATTTTCTCGCTATGTACACGACCAGCCTCAGGTTCCTCTCGATCAGGACGGACTTGACCCGCAGATCCTCGTCCGTGCCCAGCCGCAGCAGAAGCTCGGCCTCCTCCTCGGCGCTTAAGGGCGTGGGAAGCGTCTCGCTCCCGCCGATGTAGTAAGTTGTGTTATCCTCCTGCAGTTTCAGCCTGATGAGGATTTTGTCCCAGCAGTCCCGCGCCTTCGTTTTCAGGCAAATGACCTTGAAGCGGATCATGTCTATCCCCCTTACGCGCTTTCCTCTATTATCTCCGGGCTGAGAAGCCCCTGATACGCGCCGTCGGCCGACAGCCTCGGCCCGCAGACGCCGATTATCACGTCGCTCACGCGAAGCGTGCCTTCGCCGCGCATTATCTCGACCCTGTCCGGCCTGAAGCCGATCAGCATCCCGTGCCGTGTTCCGAGGCTCTCGAACGGGATCATCCGCAGCCGCCCGCCGAGGCCGGTTTTCTCCGCCGCCAGCAGCACGTCCGAGAGATCCCCGTTTTCCAGGCCCTCCGGGAGGAAGTCCTTCAGGCACCCGGCCTCCGCGATGATCACGGGGCTGGAGCTCAGCGGGTCGCGGAGGGAGTGGCCCGTGTCCACCAACGCGCAGAGCCTGGCGCGGTTTTCGCCGCAAAATATCGTCACGTCCAGGCAAAGCCGCCGTTTAAGCGCGCGCCTCCCGAGCCACGCGTGGCCGAGGCGGAACAGGACGTAAAACGCGCAGGCGGAGACGATCAGTATCCTCACGGAAAAAGTTCCGGCGGCGCTCCCCGCGACGCCGGACATGAGGCCGTCCGCGCCCGAGTTGTAGAACAGCGCCGTGCCCAGCCCGCCCAGCGCGAACGAGGTTATGTACGAAAATATCACAAGTTTAGCGAAGTCCCGGGGTTTTCCGAGGCCGAAGGCCGCGAAAACGCCGATCATGAGTATCCACACGGACGCCAGCAAATTCAGGGCCACGCCGAACGGGATAAAAAACACCAGCAGGCAGTATAAAAGCGACATGGCAGCTCCGCCGCCGGCGACCCGCCAAAGCCTCGCCCTCCGGCGCGCGAGCTTTCCGGCGCACCACAGGATCAGGCAGTCCATCAGGAAGTTGACCAGGAAAACGACATCGGCGTAAACATCTATTTCCATACGCGCCCCCCGAACGGCAATTTAGCCGAGGAACGCTAAATTGCCGAGTGAACAATTAACAATGAAAAGAGAAAAGTAGGGCGCGCCGACCCCGGCGCGCCGGGGTCGGCGCGCCCTACATCGCTTTTTTATCTATTATAATCCGCTTATAAGCGATTTTTTGTCGGAACAGGGGGTCAAAAAACGTATTTGTGGAGACAAAAATCGTCAGACGCGTTATAATCATTTTATGCCAAACACGCCCGTCACCACCGTCCTCTGGGACTTCAACGGCACGATCCTGGACGACGCCGGCCTGAACCTGCGCGTCGTCAACGCGATGCTCGCGAGGCGCGGCCTGCCGCTCCTGTCCGCCGAGCGCTATCTGGAGATCATGGACTTTCCGGTCGTCCGCATGTACGAAAGAGCCGGCTTCGACCTCGCGCGCGAATCCTTCGCCGACTCCGTGGCCCCGGAATTCATCGCCATGTACCAGCCCGAAAGCCTCTTTGCGCCGCTTCGGCCCGGCGTTTTGGAGAAGCTCGGGGAATTCCGCCGGAACGGAGTCCGGCAAATTTTGCTGTCCGCGTCCAAACTGGACCTGCTGCTCGAACAAGTCGGGGCAAAGGGCCTGACGCCGTTCTTTGACGCGGTTCTGGGGCAAAAGGACATATTCGCCTCGTCCAAGACCGGGCTCGCGCGCGAATGGATGCGCGAAAACGGCGCCGACCCGGCGGAAACGCTCGTTATCGGCGACACGACCCACGATTTCGCCGTCGCGCGGGAGCTTGGCTGCCGCTGCGTGCTGGTAACGGGCGGGCACAATTCCGGAAGCCGCCTGGCCGCCACGGGCGCGCCCGTCGCGGAGGATATCGGCGGCGTAAACCACATGTAGGGCAGGGGCTCTGCTCCTGCCGCTTTTGACCTTTTTCTGGTTTACGGCGGGAGCAGAGCCCCCGCCCTACAATTATTCACCGCTGTAGTAGGCAAATTCACGGAATTTAGACTGACATGCCCATCCGCACACGACAAACGCACGAATGAACAAATTGTGAACAAATCAACAAATTGTTGCATAGGGGACGGGTTATACCGGAGTGCGAAAACATTAGCCTCCTCTGTCGACGTCGTCGGCAAATGTTTTCTGCATCCGGTATAACCGTCCCGAAAACATGAAACGTTACACGGGTTCGGGCGGGTTGACCCCGCCCCTACGACCTAAAATCCGTTTTTGTTTACAAATTATTCAGGCAATATTTATTCATGCGTTTGTCGTGGCCATCCGCACGCCTTTCCTTGACTTGCCCCCGTTCATCTGTTACCATTTCCAAAGATCATCGCACAAGATGAGAAATGAGACCAAAATAAGATCAAATGAGCTCAAAAGGAGATATACCATGGCTCACGAATTCAACGGCCTGTTTACCGGCGAAAACCTCTCGCACGTCGCCTTCCCGATAGGCGGCCTCGGCGCGGGCATGTTCTGCCTGGAGGGCACGGGCGCGCTCGGCTCCTTCAGCATCGAGAACAAGCCGGACGTGAACAGGTGCCCGAACGTCTTCGCGGCGATCGCCTGGGGCGGCGCGTTCCGCGTCCTGGAGGGCCCGGTCCCGGAGCGGAAAGTCTTCGGCCCGGACGCCGGGAACGGGCTTTCCGGGAAAAACTACGGGCTGCCGCGGTTTCCGGACTGCGGGTTTTTAGGGAGGTTCCCGTTCGCGCACATAAGCCTTTCTGACGACAACGTCCCATTCCGCGTGAACGTCACCGGTTTCAGCCCGTTCGCCGCCCGGGAGGACTTCGTCTCGTCGCTGCCGTTCGGGGCGCTCGAATACGAGTTCATCGGCACGGACGCCGAAGAGCGCGGCATGACGTTCTATTTCCAGTGCGAGAACTGGTTCGGCGAGGGAAGCGAGATATTCCCGATACAAAACGGCTTTGTCCTTCGCAAAAAGGGGACGGACTTCTGCGTCTTCGCCGGGGAGGCCGCCGACATTGACGCGGCCTGGTTCCGGGGAGGCTGGTGGGACGCGTTCACGACGGTCGTCAGCCGCATGGAAAAGGGCCTCGGCGGGAGCAAAACCCTTGACAACCCCAAGGAGGCCAAGGGCGCGACCCTCTCGGTACCGTTCGTTCTGGCGCCGGGCCAAAGCCGGAAGATAAGGATATACATCAGCTGGTTTTCGCCGGAGAGCGGCCTGCGCGCCGGGGAGCCGCCCGCCTGCGGCTGCGGCGGCGAATGCGCGCCGAAGGGATACGAGCCCTGGTACGCGGGGCAGTTTTCGGACATATTCAGGCTGAATTCCTATATAAAGGAAAACATCGCCCGCATGGAGACCGTTTCGCGGGAATTTTCGGAGAGGCTGTTCGCCTCGGCGCTCCCGCCGGCGGCGTTGGAGGCCGTCTCCGCCAACCTCTCGATACTTAAATCGCCTTCGCTCCTGCGGCTTAAGGACGGCAGGCTGTGGGGCTGGGAGGGCTGCGGCGACAGAGACGGCTGCTGCCACGGCTCCTGCACCCACGTCTACAACTACGCCCAGGCGGTCTGCCGCCTGTTCCCCGGTTTGGAGCGGGGCCTGCGGGAGATCGAGTTCTTCGACAGCCAGGACGAAAACGGGCACCAGCAATTCCGGGCCAACCTGCCTGTCTCCCCGCCGGCGCACAACTGGCACGCCGCCAGCGACGGGCAGCTCGGGGGGATCGTGAAGGTCTACAGGGAGTGGAAAATATCGGGGGACGACGCCTGGCTCGCCAACATCTACCCGCGCGTCAAGCAAAGCCTCGCCTACTGCATAAGGACGTGGGACCCGTCGGAGCGGGGCGTACTGACCGAATGCCACCACAACACCTTCGACATCGAGTTCTACGGCGCGGACATCATGTGCACCGGTTTTTACCTGGCGGCGCTCACGGCTATGGCGGAAATGGCCGGGGTCATGGGCGACGCCGACGGGGCCGCGTACTCCGCCCTGGCGCGGAAGGGAAAGGAATACGCGGAAAAGAGGCTCTATAACGGCGAGTATTTCTTTCAGGAGACCGACCTGTCGGGCCTCAAAAACCCGCCCGGGCCCAACGGCTCGCCGGAGGAGCGGGAGCTCTTCGCGAAGGAAGGGCCCAAGTATCAGTACGGGACGGGCTGCCTCTCCGACGGCCTCGTCGGGATATGGCTCGGGAAACTGGCGGGGCTGAAAGACATGCTGGACGCCGATATGGTGAAAAGCCACCTATTAAGCGTATACAGGTACAACTTCAGGCCGGACCTCTCCGCCCACGTCAACCCGCAGCGGCCCGGCTACGCCTTGGGCAAGGAGGGCGGGCTGCTCGTGTGCTCGTGGCCGCGCGGCGGGAAGCCCACTTTGCCGTTCGTTTACTGCGACGAGGTCTGGACGGGCGTCGAGTACGAGATCGCGTCGTTCCTGATCCTGGAGGGCTTCCCCGACGAGGCCATGAAGATAATCGAAGCGGCCCGCGCCAGGTACGACGGCAAAGTCAGGAACCCCTTCGACGAGTACGAGTGCGGGCACTGGTATGTCCGGGCGCTGTCCAGCTACGCGCTGATGCAGGCGTTCGGGGAGGAAATATGAGAGGATGAAAGGATGTGCCTTATATGAAATACCTGACATTGGTGCCCGACGGCTGCGGCGACCGGCCTGTGGAGTCCCTCGGCGGGCTGACGCCGCTGGAGGCCGCGGGCGTCGCCAATATCAACGCTTTGGCCAAGATTAGCGAGGTCGGGCTGGTCAGGACCGTGCCCGAGGGCTTTGCGCCGGGCAGCGAGGCCAACGTCACGCTCCTGGGCTACGGCCCGGACGCGTATCTGACGGGCCGCGCGCCGCTGGAGGCTGCCGCGATGGGGATCGGCATGGCCGAAAACGACATGGCCTTCCGCGTGAACCTGGTGACGCTCTCCGGCGACGGCGGATACGACGGGCTCACGATCAAAGACCACAGCGCCGGGGAGATAACCGACGAAGAGGCCGAAATCCTGATGCAATACATCGACGGGGAGCTCGGCGGCGACGGCGTCAGGTTCTACGCGGGCGTGGGTTACCGGTGCCTCATGATCTCGGACAGATTCGGGGCCGACCTGCGGTTCACCCCTCCCCACGACGCCAAAGGCCGGAAAACCGGCCCGAACCTGCCGCAAGGCGCCGGCGCCGAAACGCTCGCCGATTTTCAGCGCCGAAGCTATGAATTGCTGAAAAACCACCCGGTAAACCTGAAACGCGTCCAAAACGGCCAAAACCCGGCCAACTCGATCTGGATATGGGGGCAGGGGAAGAAACTCGTCTTGGCCCCGTTCGGGAGCAAATACGGCATAAAAGGCTCAGTCGTCGCCGCCGTGAACCTGGTCAAGGGCTACGGCGCGTGCGCGGGGCTAAACGTCGTAAAAGTCCCGGGCGCGGACGGGACGCTGCACACTAACTACGGCGGCAAGGCGCTGGCCGCCATAGACGAGTTCAAAAACGGGGCGGAGTTCGTCTATCTCCACGTGGAGGCCCCCGACGAGTGCTCCCACGCCGGGGACGCCGCCGGCAAGATAAAGAGCCTGGAGCTCATCGACGAAAAGATCATGAAGCCCGTGGCGGAGTATCTTTCCGCCTGCGGCGAGCCGTACCGGATCTTGGTGGTGACCGACCACTACACCCTTCTGTCCACGCGCACGCACAGCTTCGAGCCGGTTCCGTTCGTGCTTTATGACAGCGAAAGGAAGCAGGCCCCGGAAAACTGGAAGGCGTTCTCGGAAAGCGCCGGGGCAATGGGGAGGTTTTTCAAAAGCGGGAGCGAGCTGGCGGATTATTTCTTTAGAACGTAGGGCGGGGGGCTTGCCCCCGCCGCTGTCCGACCC
>WQUN01000262.1 GCA_009782085.1 Bacillota bacterium | reverse complement strand
TACGCCGCGAACCCGCAGGATCTGCCGGCGGGCATAACGGTCGCGGACACGCTCCCGCTGTATATGACAGTTATCACAACCGTCCCGTCCGCCGCTCTGACAACCGGAGGGGACGGGCGGCAGACCGCCGCGTTCTCGCCGGCCTCGCTGCCGGCGGGCGACACGCGCTTCGTCATCACCGCGAAAGCCTCGGGCGCGGCCTCGGGCGCGGGCGCTTTGGTCAATTCGGCCACGGTGACCTACGGAAACCGGAGCGCGGCCTCCAACAAAACGTACCACACGATAAAAAACGTGAACTTCGGCATCACCAAGCATATCGACAAACCGGCCGTCGGGGATCAGACCTTTGTGTTCCTTATAAAACGCGCCGACGACGCCTTTTCGACGCCCACGGCCACGTTCTACGGCGTCGTGACCGTCCCCTCCGGCGAAACCTCGGCGACTCAGACGTTCGCCGACTGCCCCGCCGGATATTACACGGTAAGCGAAGAGCAGAGCAACTGGCGCTACGCGCCGGACCCGGCCTACCCGGGATATGCGGCGGCGCAGACCGCCTCGATATATGCGCCGTCGTACGGGCAGTTCACGTTTTACAACAGGATCGCGCGAGAGAACTGGCTCGCAGGCAAGGCCACAGTGGACAACACGATGGTAAAGGAATGATCACCATCAAACGATATGGGAGGAATCAGGATGACCGCCGCAAAAAACATCTGGCTGAAAGCGGAAGCCGCCGAACTGAACGCCGCCGGCTGGCCCGTCGCCGATCAGTACGCGTGGGAAGAAAGACAAACAAACGCGCCGTCCCCGGAAAGCCGGACCCTGCCCGATTATCTCAAGCCCGATTTTGACGAAATCGACGATTACATCGAAAATATGCTGATCAAATCGGCGGTCTTCGGCGGGCTCGACCGGACGGACGTCTACCAGAACATGCGCGGCCTGCGCGACCAGTTTTATAAGCTGATCACGGCGAAAATCGGAGGTTTGCTGGACGCGCGCAGCGGCGCGGAAGCCGACCTGTCGGAGAAAAACCGGCAGCTGGCGGAACAGAATCTCAGACTGGCGGAACAGATAAGGACTCTCTGCGCAGTACAAGACGAAAGCGAGCCGCTCACCGCCGAGATATGCGTTCTGAAAGGCGAAACGGCCAGGCTGACGGCCGAACTCGGACGGCTGGAAAGCGAAAGGCGCGAATCGGAGGCCGAGAGGCTAAAGACGATACGCGCCCTGGAAAACGAAAAGCAAGCGGCTATACGCGATCTGGAGGACGAAAAGCAAAAGCTGATACAAAAGCTGGAGGAGGACAGACAAAAGCTGGAGGAGGACAGACAAAAGCTGGAGGAGGACAGGCGAAAGCTGGAAGAAGACAGGCGGAAGCCGGAGGGCGGCCTCGAGGCCGGCGCGTCGGGGAAAGCCGACGTCCCGCAGCCGACGTTCGTTCTGTACGACTCGGATAAAAAACTCAAAGAGGCGGAACGCATCCTCCAGGAGGCCAGGATCTCGGCCTCGGAGATCGTGGAAAGCGCGCGGGCAAACGCTGAGATGGAAGAACTTAAATTGCAGACCGCGGCCAGGCAGAGGCTCAACGGCATCACAAACGAGACGAAGCGGCTCAGGGCGGAAAATCACAACCTCGCCGCGCGCATCAAAGAGTATGAGAAGAAGATCTCCGGCATAGACGAGCATATGCAGGCTATCGTGGACGTCATCTGCGAGTCCAGGAACGCTGGCGCCAATCCGTCGCTGGTAGTGCTGAAGGCCTGATATGAATCTCAGATTAAAACTTCACAGGCGTGACTGTGAAGATTTTAATCGAGATTCCTATGATACTGATTCCGGATTGAATGGGAAAGGTGGAAAGAAATGATAAAAGCAATAAGCAAATTCCTGTCGGCTCTTATTCTGACGCTCCTCATCGCGGCGCTGGCCGTCTTCGCGGCCCCGAGGCTGTTCGGGATCAAAATGTACAACGTGATCAGCGGGAGCATGGAACCCGGTTATAAAATCGGCACATTGGTCTACGCAGTCCCCACGGATTTTGAAAGGATAAAAGTCGGAGACGTCGTCACCTTCATGCTGGCTGGCAGCAAGGTCGCCACGCATCGCGTGGTGGAAATCGACGCGGCCGGCAAATCGGTCATAACAAAGGGCGACGCGAACAAAATTGCCGATCAGGCGACGCAATACCGGAACATCATCGGCGTGGTCAGGTTCTCCATACCCAAGGTGGGCGCCGCGCTCGAATATGTCAGCTCGCCCCAGGGACGGATCGTTTCCCTGTCCTCGCTGATCATACTGATCCTGCTGACGTTCCTGGCAGGCGTGAATTCCAAGTCGGAGACGCCGGCAGCGAAAGGGAGTGAGAAAGTCGCCTCGCTCGCGCTCGGCAAGCAGACGCCGCCTCCGGGATGGGCCAGGAAGAAAAGGCTCCAATGAGAAATAAATCTTTTTATCCCCGGATGCGGACGAAAGAAGGGAGTAAAATCAAACGCGACAATCCTCCCCCGAGATGGGGAAAGAAAAAGCGGAACACCGGAAGCGGCGGGATTTTTAAGAAAGCCTTGCCGGCCGCGCTTGCGGCCGTCCTGTTGGGCGCCGCCGCCGCGGCGACTGCGGCCTATCTCTCCTTGCCCCTGGACTCCAGGGTCAACCAGATCAACCTGGGCGCCGCGCACGTGGATATTATCGAGGAAAAAACGCCCGACCCCGGCAGCGCGGCCGCCGGTGCGGACGGCAAGCACGTGCAGCTCTCGTATCCCGCGGGCCCCGGCTATGTCCCCGGAGTCGCAAGGGCCAGGATAGTGCCCGTGGCGGCGGAGGGAGAATACCTGACCGACGGGAATTTCTCGGAAATGCAGGAACCTGCCGGGGATGAGATCGCGCTGGGCGACATTGTGATATACCTCGCCGGCGACTGGCCGCAGAATTGGTTCTACAAAGACGGTTTCTTCTACTACAACAAGGTGCTTTACCCGGGAGAGATCACTCCCCTCCTGGTCGCGGGCGTGGATTATGCCAACGCGCAGGATTACAACGGCGTGAAAATACACATAAACGTTCTGGCGGATATCCTGCAGGCCGCCGGCGGCGCGCCGGAGGAAGCATGGGGCGTGAACGTGAACGGGGACCTGGTGACGGAATAACGCCTGAATCTCAGGCGCAAATAATTTCAAAAGGAGACTTCATCATGAACAGGAAAAGAATTCTCACCGTGTTTACCTTTGCGGCTGTCGCGGCGACGGTGGCTGTCGGGGGAACGCTCGCTTGGCTGACGCAGTCGATCGAGGCGAAAGGCAACGACTTTAACGTACTGACCTCGGGCGACAACATGAAGGCCGCCCTCGACGAGCCCAACTATGACCCGGAGGCCGCGCAGGCGGCTATCCCCGGCAAAATCATCCCCAAAGACCCGACCATCACCAACACCACCTCCGAAACTGACAACATCGGCGAATGGGCCGGCGCGAAGATCACGTTCTTAAAGGGCAACGGCGACTCGGCCGTCAAAATCACGGACTCGCAGGAACTGGCGACGCTTCTCGGCGCGATCAGCCTGGACTTTGACACCGTCGGGTGGGCGCCGGCGACGTCGGCTTCCCCGCTTAGCCAGGACATGGTTTTCTACTACAAGACGCTCCTTGGCCCCGGGGACGCCACGAGCCCGCTCTTTACGGGCGTTACGATCAAAAGCGAGGCGGATAACGCCGTCATGGATACTATCAAAGGCTGGGGCGGTTTCCAGATCATGGTGGACGGCGCGGTCGTGCAGGGCGACATCGCCCTGAGTTTCTCGGGCTCCGTATCCGACAGCGACACGCCCTCTGGCGCGTATACCGTGGCAGCCGCCGTCAACGCCTTGTTCGACAATAAATGAAAATAAACTCAAAAGAGTTGGTAAACGATGACTAACGGAAAAGCGATCCTGTGTTTGGCGCTGTCCGCGGCGATCCTGTCGTCCGCGGCGGCGGGCGCAACTTTCGCGTGGCTGTCTGGCCGTACCGGCGAGGCGAACAATAAATTCACGCTGATCGGCGCGAACGGCATGACCGCCGAGATACGCGAGATATTCGACGACTCCGGCGATTCGCCCGCAAAGAGCGCGAGACCTGGCAGCGATATCCAGAAGGTCGTCCGGGTGCTGAACAACTCGTCCTATGACGTGGACGAATGGGTGGCGGTCAGGCTGACATTCCTGGAAGGCGACGGTGTGACCCCCGCGGACATGGGCTTGCTGAACGGCGTGATAGACACGTCTTTCGGCCCGGACAACCGGCAGTACAACGACGCGCTCTGGGTCAGGAAGGACGGGGGTCCCGGCGAGCCGTTGCGCCAGACGGAGATATTCTACTATAACGCGAAACTGCCGCAAAACGGCCTGACCGAGGCGCTGATAGATTGCGTGAGGTTTTCGGGGGAGGCCGGCGGCGGTGACCTGGACACGATAAAGAACGTCTGGAACGGTTTCGTGATCAAGGTGGACGGGGCCGTGGCGCAGGGCGAAATCGGCGAGCGCCTCGGCGAGGGCGTCAGGAACGAACTGGACAGCTTATTCTGAAAACCATAAAAATTGACATCAGGAGGAGACTTATTTATGAAGATATTCGGCGGAAAGAAAACCGCGACCGCGGTTTTGTCGGTCGCCCTGGCGGCGACTCTGGCGGCCGGACTGACGCTGGCCTATCTGAACGCGCGGACGGACGCGGCGGTCAACCACTTTACATTCGTGAACGGCAGCGACAAGGACTCTATGACGGGCGGCCTGACCGAAACCAACTACGACCCGGATCAGGCTCTGGACCTTGTGCCGGGCGACATGGTCGCCAAGAACCCGCAGGTCTGGAACACGACGGGTATTGACCCCGCTTCGATAGCGGCCAACCCGCAAGACCCGTCCCAATGGGCGGAGTATGACCCGGCGATAACGGCGGAGGTGCCGGAATGGGCCGCGGCGCAGGTCATTTACGAGGGCATCGGCGGGGACGGAACGGCGTTTACTCTGACACCCGCGCAGGTAGCGGACGTTTTGAACGTCCTATCTTTGGGCTATGCCGACCCGTCGGACCCGTCGGGGGAAACAGTGCTCCCGGGGATCGACTCGGCCAATTGGGCGATTGACTCCACCGCGACAAACCCCGCCGCGAACGGCGTGAAATATTACTACAGGACGGCCATCTCAAACGGCGAGGCCACTTCTCCCCTGTTCACGGCCGTAACGGTAAAACCGGACGCCGATAACGACGCGCTGGCCGCCATAGCGGGTTTTGCTCCCGGCGGGATCAACATCAGGGTGGAAGGCGCGGTCAGCCAGGCCGACAACATAGCGGACTTCGGCCCCGTGACCGAAGAGGGGACGGCGATGAATCTGCTTTCAGCCCTGTTCGCTGACGACCTTGAAAACTGATGATCAACACGCTTCTTAAAAGTATATACCAATCATAGGGGGAGGCTTTATATCTTGAAGAGGAAATTTGTAACGATAGCGGCCGCGGCGCTGCTCGCGGCGTCGGTCGGGCTGGGCATGTCTTTGGCCTACTTCCACGACTCCAAGACCGTGACGAACGAGTTTACTAGCGCCGGGAACAACGACGACGGCAGCGGCACCGGCATCGGCCTGGAAGAGCCGAACTGGGACCCTGACAACGGAAGCGACATCCTCCCCGGCGACGTGATCCCCAAGGACCCTACCGTCACGAACCTTTTAGGGCCCAGCTACGTGCGCTTTGTCGTGACCGTCGTCGACAAGGACGCGGGGGAAGTAATAACCGACCCGGCCAGGTCGGCCATGATCATCAAAATGCTCTCCTACAGCGACCCGGTTTTGACCGCGGACGACAAAATAAGCTCTGCCGAGCTGGAATCTCCTGATTTCGTGCACATAAATCCGGAATTTGCGCTCGACGCGGCCAAAAGCGGCGACGGGGTTTACTATTACAACTTCGTCGGCGACGGCTCCGGCGACAACGCCGCCGGCGGCGCCATAATGCCCGGCGCGGACGCCGAAACCGGCGAGACCGTGAGCAAGGTACTGTTCAACAGCGTCGTAGTGCCGACGGACTGGGACCAGTCCGACCTGCTCTACTCCGCGCCCGACCCGTCGGCCGACCCGCCCTTGGCCGGCAGCAACGGGATAGGAAATTTTGACATAGTCGTGACGGCGCAGGCGATCCAGGCGCAAAACCTGACCTTCGCGACCGCGTTCGACGCGATGGACAACCGATAAAAGCGAATCCATTCCGGGAAAGGAGGTGGGACGGTGACAGGAAAGACGCTTCTAAACGCCATGCTCGCGGCGACGCTCGTGTTCCTCGTATCGGTAAGCGGCACGCTGGCCTATTGGACGGGATATGACACATCCGTAAACATTATCAAAACCGCGTCCGTTTTCGGAGAGATCGTCGAGAACTGCGACCCCGCCTCCGCGAGGGGCGTTTATCCCGGAGATACCGTCACAAAGATTGTGAACGTCCAAAACACGGGCACGGTCGACGAATTGGTCCGCGTAAAAATCGAAAAGGTTTGGCGGTACGCGGATTCGGCATCGGCGGCCGATCCGTCCCATGCGCCGGGCTTTTCCTCCACAGCCGCGCTCCCGACCGACAACATAGTCCTTAACCTCGGCAGGGACGGCTTGTGGACCGACGGCGGCGACGGGTATTATTACTACAAAGGAGTCCTGCCGCCGGGGCGGCTGACGGACGGCCCGGTACTGGAGTCGTTCACGATTGACCCGGACACCGGCAACGAGTACGCCGGGCTTACCGGCGACATAATCGTGACGATGGAGTGCGTCCAGTACGCCAACGGCGGGCCCGGCCTCTGGGGCAAAACTTACGCGGACATAGGCGTGCCGCCCGCGCCCGCGCCCTCCGCCTCCCCGGACGCGTTCGGCCTGACAATAACGGCTCCGGACGCCTATAAGAGCATCCCCTCGGATAATTACAACCAGGATATAGGCCCGCTGTTCGATTTTGAGAACCTGCTGCCCGGAGACGTTAGGGTTTCGCCCGAACTGTCCGTAACCAACGCGTTCGGCGGGACGGCGCATCTTTACCTTAGGGCGGAGCCGGCCGCTCAGAGCGGCGGGCTGACCGCCTCCCAGCTCCTGGCGCTGAACGGTTTGCTGACGGAATTTATCACAGTCACCGTCACGGACGCCGCAAGCGGCGCTCTGATCTATCGGGGCCCGGCGTGCGGGAATTACGGCGAGGAGCCCTCGGCCGCCTCCGGAAACGACTCCATGAAATACGACATAGATCTGGGACAGGTGGACGCGGGCGGTTCCGTGAACCTTCGGGTCGCGCTCTCCTTCGCCAACGTGGACAACGGGCCTCAGGCCGGCAGTACGGACTATGAAAACCTGCCGGGCTATATCAAATGGGTCATATCCGCGGAAGGGGAATCCCCCGTGTCCATGGGCGACCTCGGCGCTTCGCAGACGCCGGAGCCGTCCGAATCGCCGGCGCCGACGGTAAAGTCGTCGGAATCGCCAGTGCCGTCGGAAGAACCGACGGAATCGCCGGCTCCGACGGAAAAGGCAACCGCCTCGCCCGGCCCGGCGGCCCACGCCCCGGTGGGACCGACGTATACGCCGGCGTATCCTCAAAATACGCCCTTGCCGGAGCCAAAACCGGCCTCCGCGACGCCGGAACCGGCGGCGTTCAGGCCGGCGCGGACACCGGAGCGGGAATACGCGGAGGCAACGCCCGAAAACATGACCTCGGCGGTAATACCCATGGCCACGCCGAACAGGCTGGCCGTGACGGGCCGGCACATACCCAAAACGGGAGACCCCGTCATGATGCCGCTTATGGCGGCCGTCGCCGGACTGTCGTTCCTGTCGATAGTCGTTTTGGCAATCGCATACGCGCGCAGGAGAAAACGCGAGGCGGGGGAAAAAGCGGGGATTTCGGCGAATGTTTTCCGCAGGGGGTAATAACTATACCGCTTATATTTAACAATTCCACCTTATTTCCAACTGACACAATCGGCAAGGTGATAGTCGTAAAAAGCGTTGATGCGTTGTTATACCGCTTAACCACATAAATCTACAGCGGAAATGTCGAAACAACCCAGCGTCTGCAAGGTTTTTTCGAGGCTCCAGGCTCTAGTTTCTGCAGTTATCCAGTATATACGGGCGGCAGAACGCCGCCCCTACAGTCAAAACGGCGAATTATCAGGATTTTGTAGGGGCGGCGTTCTGCCGCCCGCCCGTATCAACACTATTTGA
>WQUN01000261.1 GCA_009782085.1 Bacillota bacterium | reverse complement strand
GGCTCCGCGTAAACCGCGTCAAATCTGGCGATCTCGGAGGCGAATTTGTCGAAAACAGCCAGCGCCTCCGTTTCATAGCCGGAATATTCCCGATTGAGAGCGTCGATCTTTTTCTTTGAATCTATCCTGGCGTAAATCCAATATATGATCGGAAGCAGGGAAATCACTATGAAAAGCGGGTTCAACTGCGGTATGGCAAGCCCGAGCATGACCAGGCCGGCGACAAGGGCGACCCATTGAAAGGCGGAAACGCGCGCGACGGAGGTCTTTGCCTCTTTCATTTTGTTCAGATGGCCGATCAGGCTTTCCCTGAGTTCCCCGACGCCGCCCTCGCTCCCGTCATAGGTGCCGTACCAGCCGGATATGCCGACCAGAGCCCCGACCGGCTTCATGCCCGACATTTTTTTGTCGTAACGGCTGAACTCCGCCTCCATCGTGTCACTCGACATGGACAGGAGCATCCTCCGCGCTCCGCCGGAAATCTGAAAGCCGCCGTCCGGCTCTGTGACCAGTTTGACCAAAGAGGCCGACAGATCGACGCGGGCTTTGCTTTCCCCGCCTTCTGCCAGGCCGGAGAGCATGGCGTTGAGCTGTTCCTCTAGCCTGACGTGGGCGAGGGGCCTGCTGGAAGCGATCCTTACGAAATCCGCGATGATGTCTTTGCGGGCAAAGGCCCAGGCGCGCGAGGCTTTCAGCTCGTTCCAGTTGGAAACCACGGACGGTAAGGTAGGGTAGTCGCCGTCCTCGACCGCCGGCGTCCTGGAAACGAAAAACGCCAGCCATTCGGCCCTCTGCCTTTCCAAAAAGCCCGGTTCCAGAAGGAGTGTCTCATACCAGGCCGCCGCCTTTTTTTCCAGATGCCGCAGGCCGTATTCCCCGAACAGGCCCTCCTGCAGGGCGTCGGCCAGGCCGAGCGCTTCCGCGTCGAACCGCCTCGGGTCCTGATAGTCCAGATAGCGGGTCAGCCAGGCGGACGCGGCTTCCCGGCGGCCGAACCGCCGCATGAGCAGCATGAAAAACAAAGAAGTTTTATGGCTGTCCATGAACACGGCTTTTTCGATACAAGAGTGCGTTTTCCCCTGATCGTTCCGAAACCACGCGCACAGGGCCAGAACCGAGGCAGACAGCCAGCCGGTTCCGCAGCCGGCGGCCAGATTCTCGAAAGACGCGAGCTCCCCGCCGGAAATCTCCGGTGCGGACGAACTCAGAAGCGCGAAAAGACGCGCGCCCAATTCCGTGCGGATCTCGGCCGGCGGCTCCCAGGCGGGAAACATCGGCTGTTCGATACGCGCGGCCGCGACGCCGACCGCGCGGCCCTCGCGCGGGATGAGGCCGTGTTCCGCCATATGCGCGGCCGCCGCCATGTTCGGGTTATCTTTGGTTTTTTCGGCGTCTCCGTTCAAACCGACGGCAGTCCTGAATTTAGTCCTTTTCTTGGCGCTCACGATAAGATAACCCCCTGCGCGGTTTCGAGAGTCCTATGGAACATATTTGTATTATTATATATTATCGCACATAAAGATTCAAGAGTTTGCCGATTTTCGTAACTCAGATCCGGATCCCTATCGGACGTATTTTGGGAGCCGCGCGACAAGGGCCCCGCGGAAACGCCGCGAGGCCCTTGTCTGCAAAATCGGGTGTTTTATCGCAAAGCCGGTTTTACTTTTTTATCTCGATGATCACCGGCTGTATTTGTTCTCCCAGCAGGGCCTTTTCCGCCGTCTCGAGGAGCCTGCCGAGGTCCGAGGTCATGCTGGTCGGCTTCTTCTGCGGATTGTCCTGGCCGAACGGAACAAAATAGATATTCTTCACGTTGAACAGCTTCATTATATTCACGCCGTTCAGCCCCAGGGCGTCGTTTGTGAACGGCGCGAGGACGACGGGACGGCGGTTGCGCAGGGTGGTTTTGGACGCCATCAGCACGGCGTTGTCGGTTATGCCGGCGGAGAGCTTCGCCAGCGAGTTTCCGGTTATCGGCGCGACGATCATCAGATCCAGGGGGCGGTCCGGGCCGAACGTCTCGGCCTCTGCAATCGTGTGAACGACAGTGTGGCCGGTTATATCCTCGACTTCCCGCAGGAATTCGTCTTTTTTGTGGAAGCGGGAGTCGCAGTTATATACGTTGTGCGTCACGAACGGGAATATTTCGGCGTTTTCCCGGGCGAGCGCGCGCAGCGGCCCGAGGACATCCCTGATGGTGCAGAAGGATGCGGTGATCCCGAAACCGATTTTCTTGTTTTCAAACATATTCACACCTCTTGTCATAAACAAATTTCCCTAATATCTCCCCGGCGCGTTTGGTCGCGTATTTCCCGGGAATACCCGCCAGGAGCGCCGATCTGCCGTTGAGCTCTTTGGCGAATTCCATATCAAAGCCGTACGGGGCCGAGGCAATGTCTATCATCAGCGTCCCTTTGAAGCGCGTGAGCCTCTCGTTCGACAAAACGCGCGCCGGGACGGTGTTGACGATTATATCAAAAGCCGTTTGCCCCAGGTCCTCCATATAGATCGGCTCTATCCCGTCGGCGGCCGCTTCCGCCTCCTTCAGCTCCCTGCGCACGAGCGCGCAGACGTCCGCGTCAAGGGCCTTGAGACGCCTGCACAGATCTCTCCCGCATATGCCGTAGCCGATGACAAGCGCCTTGCTCCCGGAAAGCGTGTCGTCCGTGTTCGCGATGATGTAGGAGATGACTCCCTCAGAGGTGAAAATATTGGGAACCATAAAATGTAAATTAAAGAAAAATATGTTATAGCGTCGTGGGTTCCGCGCTTTTCGCTCAAGTTGGATAAGTTTTTTTAGAAGATAAGGGTATAAATCCGCCTATCTCCGCGCTGAAGCTACCCTCGGATGTGACGCTGCCTCTGTGAATTGTAAAAACCTCCAGATGGGAATATTAGGAT
>WQUN01000260.1 GCA_009782085.1 Bacillota bacterium | reverse complement strand
GGAGAGTACGCTAAAGTCAATGTTATTCCGCTAACAGATGCGCCATTTAAGGGATGGTATGAGGGAAACACCCTTGTATCGATGGATTTGGAATACAAGTTTACTACTATGAGAGATATTGAGCTTATTGCCCAGTTCACGAGCAATGATCCGACGCCCACTCCAACCCCAAAGCCTTCACCCGGCGGTGGTAGTGGTTACATACCGACTTACCCAACTAATCCTGCCTCGACCAGTTCTGTACCGACTGAAACTATAACCGAAGAGCAGATGCCAGAATCCGAATCATCTGTGGCCTCAAAGTTTCCAGCGCTTGATAAAAGTGGTATAATGGGTTATGTATCCGGATATCCTGATGGTACATTTGGCGGCAACAAAAACATTACTCGTTACGAAGCTGCGGTGCTTTTCTATTCGATTATCATTGATAATGACAAAGCTGGCTATGTAAATGAAGTCAGTAAGTTTAGCGACGTACCTAAAGATCAATGGTATTCTGAAGCGGTTGGTTATCTCGCTGCTAAAGGGATTGTTGTGGGCTACCCCGATGGTACATTCAAAGGGGCCAACCTAATAACGAGGGCGGAGTTTGCTACCATGGTATCAAAATTTGAAGTGTACGATGATACAGGCGATATGCCATTTTCAGATGTTCACAACGAACATTGGGCTGCAAACTCAATCAAAAATGCTTACAACAAGGGTTGGATCAGTGGTTACCCCGACGGGACGTTTATGCCTGATAAAAATATTACGAGAGCAGAAACAGTTACAATAGTAAACAAATTGCTTGGGTGGACTGCGGATATCAGTAGAGAATATGCCGTCACATTCATCGATTTGGCCGATACCGATTGGTTCTTTATCGATGTACTCCTAGCGGCAAACGGACTGGAGTAAGCTTCAGATGTGCAGTAATTATACCGGAGTGCGAAAACATTAGCCTCCTCTGTCGCCGATTCGCCGCTGAAGCGTTCGTCGAATCGGCTCGTCATCGGCAAATGTTTTCTGCATCCGGTATAATACTAATTTTCTGTTTAGTCTGGATTTAGCTTTATACCAAAATGAGGCTTAACCATCCATATATTCAGGAAGGTGGGCCTCTTTTTAGTTCACAATTTGGATACTATTGTCTGTATTACACTCATTTTGGAGTACCCTAAAAGCTTATTATCTCCTGTCAGAATGTGACAATGTTAAACATAATATGAAATATCATAATATAATACTCAACTTTCGCACACCGATAAATGCAACCGAGCCTTGCTCTTCTACCTCTGGGGTGAGCGAGCGGATTTGAACCGCCGACCTCCTGGACCACAACAACGATCAGGTATTGATTTCTCCCCCGATATGTTTCATACAACCTCTGTTCGGCCATTCGTTCGCAGACAGTACGCCATGACATTTTTTGACACCGTTGCTGTCAAAACCGCTGTCAGAATACAGAGGTGGGCATGTCAGTGAAAATTAATATGAAGAACGAAGTATTATTCTTAGTTAAGCAAGCATGGGAAAAAATGAACCCAGAGATGATTGCTGAGAATTATACTTTTTACACAACTGAAGAAAAAACGGGTATTCTGACGGCGGTAAATGGATTATGCCTCAAGATTAATACCCGTTGGGATATTCAGCCTCTCAATGCATTTGGGCTGCCTATCTTCTACAGAGAAACATTTTGTATTATTGAGTATCCTACTGACCGTAGTATAATGGCAGCTATACAGGTCGGCTAAGACCGTCATAGTCATGCCGCTTTTATATTTTGTTCTCAGTTCATCTTTTTCGCCGGGCGTGAGAATTTTCTGCTTCTGGGAAATTTTCCGAACCATCTTGACGTCCTCACCAAAGGGAGCAGATTTTTTCTGATTTACAATCCTGCCCTCATCCCTTAAACTTCTGGCAAGAATGGCGGAGCGGTGCGCCAGTGCCGTCTTAACGGAATTGTTTAAGTACGGTGTCGATAGGCGCTCTGAAAAACCCGTTGGAATGCGGCTTTCTGACTTTGGACGGTAGAAAGTCGCTTTCTTTTTGTAATTTTCTGAGCTGCTTTCTGGCTGAACATTGTTTCTCCGCTACACCGTCACGGTAACGGCAAACAGATATTTAGTGCCGTCGGGTATGGCTATGGTAATGACGGCTATACCCGCTTTCAGCGGAACAAACGTCCCGTCTCGGGCGTCACATTGCACACAGCCGCGTTTGAGTTTGTGAACATAAGCGCGCCGCTGCCCGTCCATGCGAACGGTATCTTCTGCAATTTGGCGACCTTGGCGAGCATCGACTTGACTGTGCAGGTGAATGTCCCATGGGATGCCCGGGCGTTGTCCAGCGCAGCCCGGAGCGCGCCGTCCACGTCCGCCTGCGCCGCCGCGCCGTCGCCGTTGACGGTTTTCGCCTCGTCCAAGGCAATTTGCAGGGCCGTCACGCTATCCGGTGTGGAAGCCGCAAACGCGCCGCTCGAGAACATAACGGTGTCCAGATAATAGCTCTTGCCGAGGTCGAGCTGGATGTAGTGCGGGCCTACGGCCACCTCGCAGAAATCGCCGATTATTCCGTCCGTAACTCTGGCCGCGTCGTTGATCGGTCCGTTTCGGTGAACGGCTGACACAATAGCATAGGCATTCTGAACGTCAATCAGCGCATAAGCTGTTGTACGGCGTGGCTTACGGCATTTCCATATCCGGCCTAAAAGGCGGGGGCACGACAATCGATCAGATATTTAGCCAATTAATCACGTCCTGTATTTTTTTATCCCAATAAGCCCAGCCATGGTCGCCGGGCTCTTCCGAATAGAGCGCCGGAACCCCGAGGGACGCGGCAAAACCGGAGAATTTTCTGTTTTGCGCAAGCAGAGAATCTTCGGCTCCGCAGCAGTGATACAGCCGGGGGATGCCGGCTGTGTTTCCGCTCAAACCGCGCAGCAGCCTGAACAGGTCGTAACGGCTCTCCGCCAGTTCGCGCGGGAAGATCGCGTCATATTCGCCGGGCAGGAACCATTCCGGGTCGTAGTCCGCCATGTCCAGGCATCCCGACAGGGAAGCCGCGGCCGAGAATTTGTCCGGGCGTGACAGCGCCAGAAGAAAAGCGCCGTAGCCCCCCATGGATAGCCCGGCGACGGCGCGCTCCTCCCGTTTTCCGCTTAACGGAAAGACGGCCTCGGTGACATAGGGCAGCTCCCGTGTGATATAATCAAAATACCTGTAACCGCAGGACATATCGACGCAAAAACTTCTGGCTATATCGGGCATGACAACGGCAAGCTTGCGCTCGTCGGCATATCTTTCGATCGACGTGTATCTCGACCAGGCGGTATAGTCGTCCAACTGTCCATGGAGCAGCGTCAGGACAGGATATGGAGGCGTAACAGACCGCGGTTCTCGGTAAGACGGCGGCTGGGGCAGACAGATATAAATCCCTGTTTGAACCCCTAGGCATTCTGAAAAAAATTTGTAGTGAATCAGACTCATATGGATACCTCCGCCATTTGCCCGTCATAAAAGTTTTCGGATGAGCCGCGCGTCAGCCGGGAGGCTGGCGGTATGCCCCAAGCGGATAAACCCGGTTTTAAGCAGTTTTCACTTTGCGCAGCCTATCATCGAAAAAGATGGTAAACTGCCCCCAAATCTCTGTCCAGTCACGGACTGAAGCTGTCCATTTCTTGTTGATCTCCTGGATCGACATATAGATCGACTTGATCAAGGATTCGCCACAATTCATGCGACGGTTTTTACTGATCCGAGGCAAACCAAAGATAAGCGTGCAGGGCCGAGAGCCTGCGGTTGCAGGTGCTTGCGGAGTTTCCGGCGGATTTCATGTGAATAATAAAATCCTGGATGAGCAGCGGCGTACATTCCTTGAAAGCAAAGTGACGCAGCGACATTTTCTTCTCTTCAAACAAAAACCAAACAATAATTATTCCAGTCACGTCTGTTATTCCTTTTATTCCTGTTTTTCCTTCGCCAGCTTATACGACAGCATCATCAGGCTGTCCGTCAGGTGCACGTTCTCCACGATCACATTGGGGTACGCGGACAGATCCAGATCCACATGCGTAAAATTCCAGAGCGCCTTCACGCCGCAGGCGGCGATCCGCCCCAGGGCCTGCTCGGCGCTCTCCCTCGTCGGCAAGGTCAGCGCCGCGATGTCCACCGGGTTTTCCCTGAGGAAATCCTCCATTTTATCGGCGGCGAGTATCTGGGCGCCGTTCACGCGCGCGCCTATCAGCGCCGGGTCGATGTCGAAAAGGGCCCTGAACACGAAGCCCCGCTGGGCCAGCCTCTCGTCCCTGGCCAAAGCCTGGC
The DNA here is from genome assembly GCA_009782085.1 of Bacillota bacterium. Lineage (GTDB taxonomy): Bacteria > Bacillota > Clostridia > Lachnospirales > WQUN01 > WQUN01. Next base: position 33,119 of record WQUN01000260.1, on the reverse strand, counting down.
CGAGATGCCCCGCGCCGACGGCGACCATGGCGTAAGACCGCGTGAGGCCGAGTATCCGGCCGATCTCGTCCAGGAGCGACCCGACGTTGTACCCGTACCCCTGCTGGCCAAAGCACCCGAAATTGTTCAGGTCCTGGCGTATCTGCGACGCGGTCAGCTTCATCCTCTCGCTTAGCTCCATGGAGGATATCCGCGCCACGCCGTTCCTGCGAAGCTCGCCGAGGTATCTGTAATATCGCGGCAGCCTGCGCACCACCGCCGGAGAAATCTCATCGGTCATATATAATCTCCTTTATACGAACCGGGATTTGCGTTACGTCCCTATTTGCGCCAATTTCACGTGTTTGCGCCATTTGCCGCAGAGGAACCTCTGCATGAACAGCACCCCGCGCACCAGCCAGTCCACGTACATGCCCACCCACACCCCGACCGGGCCGAGCCTGAAATATATCCCCGCGATATATCCCACGGCGATGCGGAAGAGCCACATGCTCACCGTCGCGACGATCATCGTGTATTTCACGTCGCCCGCCGCCCGAAGGGCCGCGGGCGTGACAAAGGATATGGGCCATATGAACGGCGTGACGATCAGGCTGGAATACAGTATCTGCTTGAAGAAGCGCAGAGAGTCGCCGTCCAGGTTGTAGACGCGGGCGAGAAAGCCCGCCGCCGGGAAAATCGCCAGGCACAGCGCGCCCATGACCACCGTCCCGCAGAACACGGAGAACAGCGACGCCCTTCTGACCTCGTCGACCCTGCCTTGGCCGATCATCTGGCCGATCACGATCATCGTCCCTATGGAAAACGCGTTCCCGGGGACGTTCGTGAACCCGGCGACGCTCCCGCTCACGGTGTTCGCGGCCATCGCCGCCGTGCCCATGCCGACTATGAACAGCTGAGTTATCAGCCGGCCGGCCTGGAACAGGACGGACTCCGCCCCGGTGGGCAGGCCGAAGCCCAGCACCATTTTCTGAACGTTCCACTTTGGCTTGAACATAGCTATGCTGCCGAACTTGATCGTCTTAGATTTTTTGAGCAGATAGACAACGGAAACGATCATGCCCAGCGACCTGGAGATCAGCAGCGCCGCAGCCCCTCCGGCGACGCCCAGGCTCCTGGTGTGCAAAAACGGCAGGTTTATGCCTATTATGAAGATATAGCCGAAGATGAAGTTGAACACGTTCATCCCGAGGGAGATCAGCATGGGCGTGCCGGTGTTCCCGCTCCCGCGGATCGAGGCGAACATGGTCTCCAGGATAGCCAAAACGGGGTATGAGAAATTGATGATAAAAAAATACTTGCTCCCGGCCTCGACCACGTCCGGTTCGGCCGCGCCGAACAGGCCGTAGATGATCTGCCGCCTGAATATGAAAAACGACAGGAAGAGGACAATGGAGATGGACAGGGACATGACCACGGACTGGGCCGCGGCGGAGGAGGCGCCGGCCTTGTCCCCCGCGCCGGTCCGCTGGGCCACGACTATCGCGCCGCCGGTGGTCAGGGCCGCGAACACGGCTATGACGACGTTGCTGATGTTGTCCACCATGCCGGCGGCCGACAGGGCGTACTTACCCACGGTCGAGACCATCGCTGTGTTGACCATGCCCATAACAGTGATAAAGACCTGCTCGATTATGATCGGGACCGATATTTTCCACAGCCTTGGCAGATACCGGCGGACGCTGTCCTTCATGACGGTCATGGGGCACCTCGGTGCTGGAAACTGAAAACTGAAAACTGAAAACTGAAAACTGAAAACTGGAAACAAAGATGATCAGACTTCTTCGGAAATTGATTTTTCGCTGTCAGCTGAGCGCAGCGAAGGGTCTTGAAATCAAGATTCTTCGCTTCGCTCAGAATGACAAACGACAATTTCCGAAGAAGTCTATTGTTAATTTTTTATTTATTAAATTTTAGCATTTTTCACTTGTAACGGCAAGGGGATATTCCGGTTCGGCACGAGAAACGCATGAAGAATTTTGCTTAACGCGATTTACGGCCTACTCGCATTTTACGGTCTATTTGCCGTTTATTTTCATAGTAATTATTGGTGCATCTTTTACCACGGAGGACAGACATGCTGAGAAAACCCCGCCTGCCCGCGCCCCGCGGCCGAAAAGGCAAAAAAAAGCCGGCCTTGCTTTTGGCCGCGCTTGTCATATGTTTTATAGGCGTAATGGTCATGCTCGGCAGGCTTGCCGGCGGGGGGCGAAACGCCGCGCCGCCCCCGGCGCCCGCGGACGAGAGCCTCGGCGAGCCGCTTATCGCGCCTTTCTATCCGACTTTTGACACCCTGTCCAGGCTAAACGGCCTGGACGACCTCAAGAGATACCTCTACGGCGTGGACGACACGGCCTATGTCGCGGAGGGCGACCTCGACGTCCGGGCCTTGGCCGGGGCCGACCTGACTACCGACCTGTCCGGCCCGGAGCCTAAGATCCTGGTGTTCCACACCCATTCCCGGGAGGCCTTCGCCGACTCGCGCCCCGGGGCTCTGGAGGACACCATCGTCGGCGTCGGGCAGAAGCTCTGCGAGATTTTGGTGGACAAATACCACATATCCGTGGTGCACGACGTCGGACAGTACGACGTGGTCAACGGCGAGGAGCGGCGGGACGGCAGCTATGAGAGGATGGCCCCGGCCGTGGAGGCGCTTTTGCGCAAATATCCCTCGATAGAGGTCGTCGTGGACCTGCACAGGGACGGCGTGCCGGACGGCGCTCGCCTCGTCGCGACGGTGGGCGGAGCGCAGACGGCGCGGCTTATGCTCTTCGACGGCATACTGAGCCTTAACGACAACGGGAGCCGGGAGAAGCCCGAGGGCCTGGACAACCCGTATCTCCGCGATAATCTGGCCATGAGCCTCCAGATGCAGCTTGTCGCGAACGAGCTCTATCCGGGGCTTATGAGGAGGATATACCTTAAGCCGTACCGGTACAGCCTTTTCATGAAACCCAAGTCGATACTCGTGGAGGTCGGCGCGCAGACGAGTACCGTGCAGGAGGCCAAAAACGCGATGGGGCCGCTGGCGGAGATCCTGACGGGGACTTTAAGCGGGAAGTACAGGCGCGGCTAGTTTTCGGCGTGTTTCGCGCTCAGGTAGGCGTTTATCTCGTCCATCAGGCCGTCGATGTCCATGCCGTGAACGAACGCCGCCTCCTCCAGGCTCTCGCCCTGGGCGGACGGGCAGCCGACGCAGTGCATCCCCGCCCGCATGAGTATCCCCGCGACGCCGCGGTCGATCCCGATGAGGTCGCCGATGAGCGTTTCCTTGGTGATTTCAGGCATTTACAAGCCTCCTATAGTTATCAATGATTGTACAGCATGTCGATCCCCGGATAGTATTTGCACAGAACCCTGCCGAGTATGTCGCTTTTCGGGACGTATGGGTCGGCCCACCAGCGCGAGTCGGAGGAGTGGTTACGGTTGTCGCCGAGCATGAAGTAGCAGTTTTCCGGCACTTTGAACGGGCCGGCGTACTCGCTCGCGGGCGGCTCCGCCGTGAAGGAGTCGTCCAGCGGGACAGGGTCCTCGACGCCGTTTTTGTCGGTTATATACACCTTTCCGCCCCGGATGTTCACCGTCTCGCCCGGCAGGCCGATGACCCGCTTGACATAGGGCACTTTCCCGCCGTCCGTGGGGCGGAACATTACGATGTCGTACCGCTTGGGGTTTTCAAACAGGTATTCGATCCGCAGGCCGGCGACCCTGTCGCCCGTCATGATGGTGTTCTCCATGGAGCCCGAGACGACTTTCGCGTTGACGATGACGACCTTGCTCAGGAATAAGGCGAAAATCACCGCGAAGCCGAGCGTCCTGGCCCAGGAGATCAGCTCGTCCGAAAGATTCCGTTGTGCGGGCGCACGATTTTGAAGTTTTTGTTTTTGAAGTTTTTGCATGGACGTATCGATCATCCTCCATTTCCCGGCACATCATCCCAAAAATTACCGCTTATTGTCTGCGCCCAGGATGACATGCGGGCTTTTCTTTACGATATGCCGTACTGTAGGGCGGGGGCTTGCCCCCGCCGTTTCGCGATGGGACATGCAATTCCGGGCGGGCCGGCGGGGGCGAGCCCCCGCCCTACGATTGGCCCGCTCATGCATATTCCGTTAGCCTTTCCTGTGAATAGTAGCGCGCTAGATATTGTACAGCATCTTTATCCCGGGGTAATATTTGAACAGAACTCTCCCCAGAATCGTGCCCTTCTCGACGTATTTGTTATCCCAGAAGCGGGAGTCCAGGGAGTTGTAGCGGTTGTCGCCCATCATGAAATAGCAGCCCTCCGGCACCTTGTACGGGCCGAAATCCCTGGGGTCGGGATTGTAAACGAAGCTGTCCTCCAGCGGAACGGGGTCCTCGACGCCGTCGGCGCCGGTTATATACACCTTACCGCCGCGGATGCTCACCGTCTCGCCCGGCAGGCCGATGACCCGCTTGACAAAGAGCTGGGACGGGTCGTCGGGATAGCGGAAGACCACGATGTCGTAGCGCTTGGGCCCCTGGAAGAGGTACTGCAGCCGGAAGGCGACGATCCTGTCGTTGGGCATGATGTTGTTCTCCATCGAGCCCGTGGGCACGGTGGCGTTGACGATGACCACCTGGTTTATGAACACGGCCAGAATCACCGCGAAAATGATCGTCTTAGCCCAGCTTATCAGTTCCCTTATGATGTCGGCCCTGGCGGATTCGTTCACTTGTAAGCCCCCTCGTTACTGTGGCAGTATAAAAATCTGCGTTATGTAATATTCGTATTGGGAATTCGGGTTATGCCCATAGCCGACGCCCAGATACGCGTAATCGCCCAGCATTCCTTCCCTGTGCTTCGCGGAGTTGACCCAGCCGTCAAAGGCGTCCACGCCCAGGAGATGCCCCCCGCTGATGTTTTCGCCGATGTATCGGTAGAGCCCCCCGCCGCCTTTGGCATACCAGTCCGGAACCCAGTAGCCCTCCGGCGAATAGTGGCTGAAATAATTCCTGTCCGCCATGTCCTGGCTGTGCAGGCGCGCGGCGCGCGCGGCCGCCTCGTCGTAGGCCAGCGGGGCCATTCCGTGGCTCACGCGGAACGCGTTTGTCGCGTCGAAGTTCTCCATTTCCTGCGCCGCGTAGAAATCGCTCCCGTAATCGGCGGAGGCCGCGTCGCCGGAGATTATCATGCAGGCGTACAGCCTGCCGCCGTCGTTATTGTCAAAATAGAACTTCGCGCCGGGACCGGCGGAAACGCCGGCGTCCCCGTATTTCGCGCCGTTGGTCGCGAAGCCCTTGGAATCGGTGTACAGGGCCTCCACGACGCCGTTCTTCACGCCGGCCATTATGAAGCGGCTGTAATCGCCGTTATATACGTACCAGTCGAAGCCATAGCAGCTCGGGTCGATCCTGTCCGCCGCGCCGAGCCGGCCGGTCAGGTCGGCCAGGGTGTCCCCGATGCCGATGGCTGCGCCGTTAATCGCGATATACCCGGCGTTTTGAGCGATGATCACCATCCGTGTCTCGGGAAGCCATTGCACCTCTGCGCCGAGGCTCTCCGCGATGAAGCGGAGCGGGACCATCGTCCGGCCGTTTACCGCCTCCGGCGCGGTTTCAAGGCGTATCCTGACGCCGTTCACATAGGCGTCGGGACTGCCGACCGTCAGGCGGATCACGGTTTTGCCGCGCGTGCCCGTGACCGTCTGCGCCGCAGCGTCCCAGTCCACCCCCGCGCCGAGCGCCTCGAAAATCGCCCTGAGGGGCACGAGCGTCCGCCCGTTTTCGATGAGCGGAACGCCGTCGAGGCGCCGGGCGGCGCCGTTGACCGTCATTATCGGGGAGCCGATGGTCAGGGAGATGATTTTCCCAGCGGGATCGGCGCCGGCCGGGCTCGCGGCCCGGATCTGCGGCGCCGCGCCGGACAGCAGTATAACGGCGAGAACCGCGGCGAACAGTTTTTTCATACAGACCTCCTTGTTTTCGCACTCCGGTATAACACATTTTTTTGATTTGCGCAATGATGGGTTTTCTATTCCGCCTCATACCCCGCGTCCGCGACCGCCGCCTTCATCGTCTCCGGCGCGCATAGGGCGGGGTCGTATTCCACGCCGGCGGACATGCCTTTCAGGTCGACCAGCGCCCCGCGGACGCCCGGCAGGGCGAGAAGGGCGTCTTTTACGGCTTTTGCGCAGTGCTCGCAGGACATGCCGCCGATTTTCAGGGTCAGGTTTGACATATCGGCCTCCTTGTGGAAAAGTAATAATTATCGGCGGTATATTATTGTCGTTTCGCTTGAAATCGAAACGACATACCGCCGCAAACGCACACGGCCTTGCGCCCGAATCCTTATTGTATTACTCCGTTTCCCATATTTCAACTTTTTTATTGCCCTTTTCAGGTCAGTCTAAATTCCGTGAATTGCCTATTACAGCGGTGAATAGTGAATAATTGCAGGGCGGGGGCTCTGTTCACTTTATCCCCCATTGGACGCTGCCCTGCGCCGCGGAGCGAAATTTCAGACATTTTTTTCGTTTCAGGGTAAATATTAATGAGAGAAGCGAATGGTTTCCGGTAAGGGGGTTCGCGATGAACAGGTCCAACGTTCTGGTTTTGGGCGTCATCCTCGTGCTGGTCGGGATTTTTTCGGCCGCGCAGCGCTTTTTCACCGTCCATTTCTGGCACGCCGCGCTTTTGGCCGGCGGTTTCGCCTTTCTGATGCTGTATCAGGGCAAGCGGAAGACATGGTCGCTGGCCCTCGGGCTCTATTTGCTGGGCGGGGGCGCCGTCGCCATTCTGAGCGGCGCGCTGCCGGGCCGGGTCACGGCCGCTCTCGTCTGGGCGCTGTTTTTCATTGCGCCGGGGGTGACGTTCCTGACGCGCTTTTATGCCAGGGGCAGGCGCGGGGCGCTCTACGCCGCCTCGTTTTTGCTCTGGTTCGGCCTGTTTACCGTTCTGGCCGCGCTTCCGGCGTTTAAGGGCGCGGGGGCCGCGCTGTTTCTCGCCTGCGCCGGCTGTTCGTTTTTGTTCGTGTACTTTGCCGGCGGGCGCGGCCCCGACAGGGGCGCGCTTTACGCCGGGGCGTGCCTGCTCGTGCTGGGGGCCGTCCGTCCGCTCACGCGCCTGCCGCTGCCGGGGTTCGTCTCCGCGCTGGCCGCGGCCGCGGGCCTTTGCGTCATAGGATATTCGCTCCGGAAAAGCCGCCGGCGCGGCGGAAACGAGGATAATGACCCCGATTAAAGCGCGAAGCGCGCGGCGCTTTTCGTTATTCACAAAATCCTCCTTGTCTCGATATTATATTGAGTAAAGGGGGTCTTTTTATGCTGGGGGAAAAAGCGCTTCAGTATCGCCGACAAGGTTACAACTGCTCTCAGTGCATAGTCAAGGCCGCCGAACAAGTCTATAAGCTCCCCGTCTCCAGGCAGGTGCTCCAGGCCTGCCAGGGGATAAACGCCGGCCTCGGCGTCGGGGAGCTTTGCGTGCTGCTGCTGGCCGGCGTCATGGTTTTCGGGCTTCTGTTTGACGAGCTTACCACAAAAAAGATGAGGATCAGGCTGCTCACGGCTTTTTCGGAAAAGTATCCCGGCATGAACTGCACGTCGCTCCTGGCGCGGCGGAAAGCCGGCGACATGGCCTGCGAAGGCCTGATCGGCGAGGTCGCCGACATGATGGAGAGGATTATCGCCGAAGAGAATCAGACGAGACGCTAAGGAGTGGGGGCAATGGTCTTGATCAGGCCGGTATCCGATCTCCGGTACAAATTCCCGGAGATAAAAAAAGCGGTCGGCGGCGGAAGGCCCGTTTACCTGACCAAAAACGGCTACGGGGTGATGGTCATCATGAGCATCGAAAAATACGCGGAGCTTGCCGGCGTGGGCGAACCGAAGGCGGAGGAGAGGGAAGTATAGCCGTATAAGACACATATACCGGATGCAGAAAACATTTGCCAACGACGAGCCGATTCGCCGAACGTTTCAGCGGCGAATCGGCGACAGAGGAGGCTAATGTTTTCGCACTCCGGTATAATTTTCCGCATAAAAAAACGCGCGGCATAGAGTATCCGCGGAAACTGCTCTGTCATTCTGAGGCGAAGCCGAAGAATCTTGCTTTTGACACGGAGGTGAAAGATCTTTCGCTTCGCTCAAGATGACAACGGACTGCGGCATTCGGGTTTTCGTGGAAACTCGAACTCGGAATATGTAGGGCGGGGGCTTGCCCCCGCCGCGCCGCGCTGGGGTCGCCGACGGGGCTTGCCCCCGCCGCGCCGCGCTGGGGTTGCCGCGGGGGCTTGCCCCCGCACTGCTGTGTTTTATGGCTTTTGAATGACCGCACAGGTTTTATAAACCGCCGCGGAAGGCAAGAATATAGGCATGATGATAAACATACTTCTCGCGGGTTCCGATATCGAAAACATCAAAAATTTCCGGGCGCATATCGCGCGCGGCTTTCCGGACATGAAAACGGTCGGCGCGGCGACGGACGGCGGCCGGGACATCGTGCCGTTCATCCGGGAACTGAAGCCGGACCTTATTATCGCGGACGTCCGCTTTTTCGGCCCGAACAGCGTCAGGGCTTTCCAGGACATCCACGAAAAGTTTCCGGAAGTGCGCTTCATCCTCTACGGGGCCTATAGCGACGCGGAATATCTCAAATCCGGCCGCGGCTGGGGCGCGGTCGATTTCATGTACCGCCCGGTGAAGCCGGCGGACCTGACGAGGTGCCTGCAAACCGCCGAGGCGTATTTCAAAAAGGCCGAGCTGGAGAGAAAAAACGAGACCGATCTCGGACGCAGATACGCCGGCGAGACGTTCCGCTACAGGGATTTGTTCCTGCGGGGGCTTTTCGGCGGGGAGCCCGGCGGCGAGCGCGAGATAAGGGCCTCTTTCAGGTATTTCGGCATGGCTTTCGGCAAGAGCTTCACGGCCGCGTTGATAGACATAGACCGGTTCGACAAGATCGTCCTGACGCTGGACGAGAGGGAAAAGCACATGCTGGGATTCAGGATCGCCGGCATTGCCGCGGAGGTGTTCGGCGGCGGCCCGCTCGAGACGGTTCAGATCGGTTACGGCAGGCTGGCGGCGCTGCTGGGCGCGGCGGAGGATCCGGAAAAGACGCTCGCGCTCTGGGAAGACCTGAAAGACCGTATCCGCGAAAAGGCCAAGGTCAGCGTGACGATCGGCGTCGGCCGCTCATACGCCAGCCCGGCGGACATATGCGTCTCCTACAGGGAGGCCGAGGGCGCGCTAAGGCACAGGTTCCGCCTGGGCGGGGACTGCGTTATCCCGATAGGCTTCGCGGAGCCTGACAATATCGTTTCCTACAGATACCCGTTCCAAAGGGAAAACGAGCTGACACGCTGCGCGGCCGCCGGGGATTTCGAACGCTGCGCGGCCCTTCTGGCGGAGATATTCGGCGCTTTGGAGGCTTGCGGGCCTCTCCCGGAAAGATTCTGCTCCAAAATGGCGACGGCCATGTCCATTTCGATAAGCCTGCGCCTGAGCGAACAAAACCTCGGCCTGCGGGAGCCTTTCACGGGCTTTTTCCCGTCGAGGGAGGCCCTGGAGCTGGACGCCCCGGCGTCCGCGAGGGCATATCTCGAAACCGCGCTCGAAAAGCTCTGCGCGGCGATCATAAGGCGGCGCGGGGAGATAGACCGGCGGCTCACGGATCTGGCCAAGGATTATATAAGGGAGCGCTATTTCGAGACGTTCTCGTTGCCCAGGCTGGCTTTGGCCGTCGGCTCGACGCCGGAGCACATCCAGAAGCTCTTTCTCGGCCTCGAGGGCCAGACCCTGTTCGACTTCGCCGTAAAGACGCGCCTGGACGAGGCGAAGCGCCTCATCCGCGAAACCGGCGAATCGGACGAGGCGGTCGCCGTGAAGGTGGGCTACGGCGACGTCAGGCATTTCAGGAGCCTTTTCAGGCAGTACGAGGGAACGGACACGGCGGATTACCGCGCGAGGTACGCCGCGCCCGGCGCCACGGGGAAAAGGTAAGCGGGATTGTCACGGCAAACGCGCGAATCTCCGCGAGCGGGATTGTCACGGCAAACGCGCGAATCTCCGCGAGCGGGGTTCACCGCGGTGAACGGAATTCGCTATAACCCTATTGAACAATAATCGTTACAACGCCGTAAATCGGGATATCTGGCTTCAAAAAACGAATAAAAGGATAAATTCTTTGACAAACCGAGTCTTTTGCGTTTTACTTCCTTGTAGAAAAAATTTATTATCCATTCGATCTCATCAACCGTGTTGATATGTTCATAGTTCATAATAACCGAATAACTTAAATGATGCCTCATCCTAAACTCAAGGCCCGATGTCAAAGTATAACTTATCTTCCATAAAAATCCGCCATGGCTCGGAACGGCCGCGCGAAAACAGCCGCCGTCTCTTAACAGCAGCCCGGACTTGCTCACAACAAAGGCTAAATTCTCAATATGCTCCAGGGCGGCGCATGATATTATTCGGTTATATTTATTGCTCGGCGGCACATTTTCTATGTAATCATAGACCGTTCTAATTCTTTTCAATTTATTGGAACCTTCATATAACGCCGTGAAGGGTTCAACAATATCATACACATTGCCCTTCTCATATCCAAGCTGATTTAACGTGCCCGCGCCTATTTCCAGCGTGGACAGCATATCCTCCGTATCTTTGGCCACTTGCCTGTGTAACCATCGCTCCATTTTTTGAGTCATTGACGCAGCCGCGGTATCGCCGTTTCTGTTGTCTTTGTAATGCCGCTCGTAAATCATTTGATATTCCGGCGGAAGATTTGCTCTTGTTTTTCCTCTCAGCAATTTTTGTTTATCAGTCTCATCCACTAATACATGCCCCCTTAAATAGATTTCTGCGGGAACTGGCGCTTGTCATTCTGAGCGAAGCGATGAATCTTGATTCTAAGACCCTTCGCTTTGCTCAGGGTGACAACGAAAAATCAACTACCGAAGAAGTCTAATAAAAAAATCGGCTCATCCGCATCAGCGTTTGCTATACCTGATACGAATCTCAGATTAAAACTTCACAGGCGGAGCCGAAACGCCGAACGCTTCAGCGGCGTTCTCGGCGACAGACTGTGAAGATTTTAATCGAGATTCGTATGAGTGCGAAAACATTAGCCTCCTTTGTCACGTCGCCGGCAAATGTTTTCCGCAGAAGGGCGGGGGCTTGCCCCCGCCGAAAGCTCCCGTATGGCGCGGCGGGGGCAAGCCCCCGCCCTACATATGCGGCGCGTTATTCATTGACCTCCTCGGGAATTAGTTTTCGGCGGATTTGCGCGACATTTTTTTGGAGTGCAAGGAAGCGCCGACGACGCATACTCGCAGGAGGTCTGCTAAAGTCGTTTCGATTTGAAATGAGCTGAAAACGAGCGCGAGACGACCGATGTTCAGGGGCGTTTCGCGCGAAGTTTGAAGCTCAATTTCAAACGAAACGACTATAGGAGGCGCTGACGCGGCAATCCGGAAAAATGGCCGCAAAGACGCCGGAAACTAATTCCCGAGGAGGTCTAATATAGAAAGCTATGCTTCTTATACTTTTCTGCAATAAATTACCATACAAGATTAAAACAGTCAAGCATATGCCCATACTTGGGTGCGGTAAATTTTCGTGGAAATTCGCAGGGTACGCCCCCCTGGGCGTCCCGTTACCCGATTCTGCCGACAACAGCGGGACGCCGAGGGCGGCGCAAAACAACGGAACGCCGAGGGCGGCGTCCCCTACTGTATTTTGGCGTATCCCACGAAAATTTGCCGCACCCCCCGTACTTTCCGTACTTTCCGTATGGCAAACCCCGTAAAACCTTTCAAATCCGCTTGTATATCTCCATTTGAATGTATATAATCTTCATATATATAAAAAGGGGGCGTAACCATGTTTTTTGACGCCGATATGGCGCGGGCCATGAGCAGCTTTACGGCGAAGGGCGCGTTTCTGACCGTCAGGGGCGGCGGGAAGGTGAACACCATGACGATTTCCTGGGGCTTTATAGGCGTGATCTGGGACAAGCCGCACTTCGTCGCGCTCGTCAGGCCGCAAAGGTATACTTACGGGCTGATGGAGAAGGCGGACTGCTTCACCGTCAGCATACCGGACGAGGGAGACCTCGCGGAGGAGCTCGTCGTATGCGGCACGCGCTCCGGCGCGGACATCGACAAAAGCAAGGTCGTCGGGTTCGTCCCGGCGAAGGCCGTGGACGGCTGCGTCGTCGCCGGCTGCCGGAAGTATCTCGAGTGCCGCGTGAATTACCGCGGGCGGCTCGAGGAAGGCGGGCTCAGGAACGGGATAAAGGAAACTTTCTACGACGGGGATTATCACATCCTTTTTTTCGGGGAGATTGTAAGCGAATACGAAGGAGGCGACGCCTGATGGAATACGGGGCGCAGTTGTACACGGTCAGGAATTTCTGCAAAACGGAGGCCGATTTCGCGAAAACGGCCGAGAAAATAGGCAAGATAGGCTACAGGTGGGTGCAGCTTTCCGGCGCGGGGCCCATCCAGCCGAAGAGGATACGCCGGATCTGCGACGACAGCGGCCTTAGGATCGCCATAACCCACACGGCCCAGGACAGGATCCGCCTGGAGACGGCTCAGGTCATCGAGGACCACCGCGTTCTGGGCGCGGATTACATCGGGGTCGGCAGCCTGCCGGGCGAGTACGGGCGGACAAAAGAGGGCGCGGAGCGGTTCGCGGAGGAGTTCGCCGAGGCCATAGCGGAGATCGGGCGCGCCGGGATGAAGTTCATGTACCACAACCACGACTTCGAGTTTGAAAAATCCGGCGGCAGGCTGCTTCTGGAGCATCTGGCGGACGCGCTGGGCGAAAACGCGGGCTTCACGCTGGACGTGTACTGGGTGCAGGCCGGCGGCGGCGACCCGGCGCAGTGGCTGGAGAAGCTCGCCGGGCGGGTGGACGCCGTCCACTTCAAGGACATGACGATGGTGAACGGCGAGCGTCGGATGGCCGAGATATTGGAGGGCAACCTGAACTGGGAGAGGATTTACGCCGCCTGCGAAAAGGCAAAGGTGAAGTGGGCCTTCGTGGAGCAGGACGACTGTTACGGGAAAAACCCGTTTGACTGCCTGGAAAACAGCCTGAGGAATATGGAAAAGTACAGGAAATACTGAGAAATCAGGGAGGGGACGCACGCATGACCGGCTTCGAGCGGACGATGGCCGCGCTCTCCGGGGAGCGGACGGACAGGCCGCCCTTCGATTTCTGGGCCGAGGACGCGGCGCTTAACCGGCTGTTTGCCTACCTCGGGCACAGGGATATAGACCTTTTCCTGGACAAAAACAGCGTGGATATCCGGGAATTCCGGGCCGTCGAGCCTCCGGCCAAAGATATAGGAGGCGGATTTTACGAGAACATGTGGGGCGAGAGGTACACTTTCCGCCGGGGCGAATGGGGAGACGCGCGGGAGGACACGTACGGCGCGCTCTGCCGGGCGGAAAGCCTGGAGGAGATAGCGGCGTTCCGTTGGCCGGACAACGACGCGATGGATTACGGCCGCCTGCGGGAGCAGGTCCGCGCGGCGAGGGACAAAAAGCTCGCCGTCCGCTACGGCTTCGCGGACATATGGCAGCGGCCGTCGCTTGTGCGCGGGCTGGAGAACCACCTCCTGGACATGTGCGAACGCCCCGGCTGGACCCACTGGCTTAGCCGGAAGTTCACCGACTTCTACCTGGAGGATTACAGGCGCGCCTGGGAGGCGTCCGGCGGGCAGATAGACATATTTCTGGTGATCTCCGACGTGGGCTCCCAGAGGGGCCCGATGATCTCCGGCCGGATGTTCGGGGAGTTCGTGGCGCCTTACCTGTCGGAGATGGCGGAGGCCGTCCACCGCCTGGGGGCGAGGCTGATGTTCCACTCCTGCGGGAACGTCGCCGGGTTCATCCCGTCGTTCATACGCTGCGGCGTGGATATCCTGAACCCGATCCAGCCGGTCGGGCCGGAGATGTCGCCGGAAGCGCTCAGGGCTTACGGCGGCCGCATATGTTTCCACGGCGGGATCGACGTCCAGCGGCTCCTCCCGTCCGGGACGCCGGAGGAGGTAAAAAGGGAAGTCAGGCGCTATGCCGGGGCGTTCGGCGCCGGATATATCGCCTGCCCGGCGCACATGTTTCAGCCGGACACGCCGGCTGAGAACATCGAGGCGTTTTACCGGGCATTTCAATAATAAGGGGGCTTTTCCGATGAAGGAAGTAAGGTTCGGCATAGTCGGCGTCGGCAACATGGGCGGCGGGCACCTGAACAACCTCAGGAACGGGCTTGTCCGCGGGGCGCGGCTGACGGCCGTGTGCGACGTCAGGCCGGAGCGGCTGGATTGGGCCTTGGGCGAGATGCCCGCGCTCAAAACCTACGACAACCTCGACGCGATGCTCGACGGCGGCGAGATCGACGCGCTGATAATCGCCGTCCCGCACTATTCCCACCCGCCGATGGCCATAGCGGCGTTTAAGCGCGGGATCCACGTCATGACCGAGAAGCCCGCGGGCGTCTACACAAAGCAGGTCAGGGAGATGAACGAGGCCGCCGCGAAGGCTGAGGCCGACGGGGTGGTCTTCGGGATCATGTACAACGTCAGGACCTACGGCGCGTTCCGGAAAATGCGCGAGATGGTCCAAAACGGCGAGCTGGGCGAACTTAAGCGGGTCAACTGGCTGATCACCTCCTGGTACCGCTCCCAGGCTTATTACGATTCGGGCGGCTGGCGCGCGACCTGGGCCGGCGAGGGCGGCGGCGTGATAATGAACCAGTGCCCCCACAACCTGGACATATGGCAGTGGATATGCGGGATGCCGGTGAAGGTCAGGGCGTTCTGCAAGGAGGGCCACTGGCGCGACATAGAGGTCGAAAACGACGTGACCGCGTATGTGGAGTACGCCAACGGCGCCACGGGCGTGTTCGTGACCTCCACGGCGGACTCGCCCGGCACGGACAGGTTTGAGATCGCCGGCGACAAGGGCAAGCTCGTCCACGAGGACGGCAAGCTGACCTTTTACCGCCTCAAAACGCCGGAGAGCGTGTTCAACGCCTCGAACGGGTCCATGTTCGGCCAGCCGGAGTGGGAGAAGGCCGAGGTCGAGACGGACGGCTCGTACACTCAGCACCCCGGCGTCCTCCAGGCGATGGTCGACAAAATAAACGGCGAGGGCGAGCTGGTGGCCAAGGGCGAGGAGGGCATCCGCGGGCTGACCATTGCCAACGCGATGTACCTGTCCTCCTGGAAGGACAAGACCGTGACCCTGCCGCTCGACGAGGACGAGTATTACGAGGCCCTGCAGGAAAAAATCCGCGGCTCCAAATCGACAAAAACCGTCCGCGAGGTGGACGGGGACGTGAACAACAGCTTTTATAAGGCGTAATGCGAATGTTGGATTTATATTAATGCGGAGGTCGCGATATGTCACTTGAACACGGCATGGCCGCGCTGCGCCTGGAGACGCCGCCGAGGGTCCCCAGGACGGAATACTCGCTTAATTATCATCTGGAGCTGATAAGCGCGGCCGCGGGCGTTCCCGTCGCCGCGCTTTCCGACGAAAAGACGCGCGGGAAGGCCACGAAAGAGCTGATGAGGCTTTGGAATTTCGATTTTAACTGGAACGTCTGCGTGAGCGGCCGGATTTTCGGGGACAAGGTGACGCGCATGGGCCACGCGGCCTACGCCGCCGGCGGCGCGGACTACGACGACAACGTGAGCAGGCTGTTCAACGACCCCGGGGACGTGTACGGCTTTGATTTCGAGGAAAATTTCGGCCCGAACGACAAAGCCGCGCTGATACCCCTGTTCAACCAAAATTACGCGGACGCGGCGGAAGCGTACCCGGATATGGTCAACATGACCGGCGTATACGTAACCTGCATGTCCGGCCTGATCGACCTTTTGGGCTGGGAGACGCTCCTCGCCGCGGCGGGCCTCGACGGCAGGCGCTTCGGGGATTTCGCCAATCGGTACGCAAAGTGGATGGAGCCGTATTTCATCGCCCTGGCGGAGAGCGACGCGCCCGTCGTCATGCTCCACGACGACATCGTCTGGACGTCGGGCCCGTTCCTGAACCCCGCGTGGTACAGGGAGTTCCTGTTCCCGAACTATATGCGGCTGTTCGACTATCCGCGCCAAAAGGGGAAGATCATCTGCTACACCTCCGACGGGAACTACACGATGTTCGTCGACGACATAGCCCGCTGCGGCGCGAACTGCTTCGTCATGGAGCCGATGACCGACATGGCCTATGTCGCGGAGAAGTACGGCCGCACGCACTCGTTCATCGGCAACGCCGACACGAGGATCCTGCTCGGCGGGACGAAGGAGGACATATACAGCGAGGTCAAGAGGTGCATGGACATAGGGAAGAAGTGCCCGGGGTTCTTTATGGCCGTCGGGAACCACATCCCGGCGAACACGCCGGTGGAGAACGCGCTGTATTATAACGAGGTTTATGAGAAGATGAGCAGGCGGTAAAATCTGTAAAGGAGATTAATACATGACAAACTCAGTCCTCTTCGCCGGCGTCGGCTATGACAAATACGACGCCGGCCAGACCCTTCCCGCGCGTTTCAGGCGGATGATCGACCGCATGGGCCTCGCCGAAAAAGTGAAGGACAAGAACGTCGCGGTAAAGATGCACGTGGGCGTCGGCCTCGGCATAACGACGATTCACCCGCTGTACGTGAAGACGCTCGTCGATAAGCTGAAGGAATACGGCGCGAAGCCGTTCGTCACGGACGTGACCGTGGCCGGCGCGCGCGTCCGCGGCTATACGGCGGAATATCTGGACTGCCCCGTCGTGGACGTCTGCGGGCTGTTCGACAAATACTTTTACCCCGTGGACGTGGACTTCAAGACGTTCAAGAACGTGGACGTGGCCGGGCATATCAAGGACGCGGACTTCATGGTCGACCTCTCCCACGTCAAGGGCCACGGGGCCTGCGGCTACGGCGGCGCGTGCAAGAACATCGCGATGGGCTGCGTGACGGGCCGCACGCGCACGCAGATCCACCATCTCGAGGGCGGCATCGTATGGAACGAAGATCTCTGCACCCACTGCGAGCAGTGCATAAAGGGCTGCAACCACAACGCGAACAGCTTCACCAAGGAAGGCAAATACGACATATTCTTCCACAACTGCACGTTCTGCCAGCACTGCGTGAAGGTCTGCCCGACGGGCGCGGTCGTCATGGACGATTCGCGCTACGAGGACTTCCAGACCGGCATGGCCCTTTGCACAAAGACCGTTTTGGACGCCATAGGGCCGGAAAACGTATACTATATCAACTTTCTGACAGACATAACCGCCCTGTGCGACTGCTGGGGCCTGTCCACGCCGTCTTTGGTCCCGGACATCGGCGTCATGTCCTCCCGGGACATGGTGGCCCTGGAGCGCGCCTGCCTCGACGCGATAAAGACGGAGAACCTGATCATGGCCGGCGTCCCGGCCGGCGCGGACATGAGCGGCCAGGGGCATCTGTTCGAGCGGCTGCATGGGAAGGACCCGTTCGTACAGCTGCGGAAGCTCGCGGAATACGGCGTCGGGTCGGAGGAGTACGGGATAGAGGAAGTGGAATAAAGCCGTAGGAGGCGGGTAAAATTGGAACTTGCGAAGGTAACCGGCAACGGGCAGATCACCATTCCCGTTTCGATACGCAAACGCCTGGGGATCAAGGTCGGGGATAAGCTGATGTTCATCGAAAATCCGGAAGGCGTGGTCATAGTCAACCCGACGATGATGGCCCTCGAAAAAATCGGCAAAGCGTTCGAGGGAGAGGCCGAGAGGCTGGGCCTTGAAACCGACGACGATGTGGCGGCCATGGTCAAGGAGGTTCGTCGCGGCAGATGGGAGAAAAGCAATGCGTGTGATGCTTGACACCAATATCCTTGTTTCGGCTTTTGTTTTTCAAAGCGGAAAAATTTACTATATGATAGATTACATCGTCTCGTATCATGAACTGGTGCTATCAACTTATGTCGTGGAAGAACTGCGGGATGTCGTAGATGTAAAATTCCCAGGAATGGCCGGCGAGTTGGACGAATTTCTGACAACGTTGTCCTTTTCGCTCGCCTATACGCCAAAAAACACGCCGCCGGGATTATTTCAAATCAGAGATAAATGTGACTACCCTGTTCTTTACACCGCTATGCTGGAAAATGTAGACATACTTATCACCGGTGATAAGGATTTCATCGGCGTCGAAGTCGAAAAACCCGAAATTATGACGGTTACGGAATTTATTGCGGAGTATATGGAATAATTATACCGTGTGATATTCCCTATCCGAAAGGCGTGGTTTTTTGTCCTCTGTCAGCATAAAATTCATCCCCTCCGCGAAATTCAAGACCGCCGTCCTGTGCGCTCTGGTCCACCGGCCGCTCCGCCGGGACGAGGTCACCCGGAACGCGCTGCTGCCGGGCGTTCTGCGGCGCGGCTGCGCCAAATATCCCTCCCTCCAGGGCATGAGGCTCGCCGAGGAGGATCTGTACGGCAGCCTTTTCGGCGCGCAGGCCGTCAAGAAGGGCGAGCGGCAGATTTTGCAGTTCTTCCTCGAGGCGGTTCCGAAAGACGGCAATTTCTACAGGAGCCTGGAGCTTTTGGGGGAATACATGCTTCGCCCGCTGGAGCGGGACGGCGCGTTTCTCCCGGAAATCGTCGCCGGGGAAAAGGAAAACCTCCGGGCGGACATAGCCGCCAGGATAAACAGCAAGGCCGAATACGCCAGGTTCAGGTGCCTCGGGGAGATGTGCGCGGAGGAGCCCTTCGGCATACCCGGGGACGGCTTCGCGGAGGATCTGGACGGCATTTCCGGCGAAAGCCTGCTCGCCGGCTGGAGGCAAGCTCTCTCCGAATCCCCGGCGGACTTCGTCTGCGTAGGCGATCTGGACGGCGGGGAACTGGAACGGCGGATCCGCGAAATTTTCGATCTCCCCGGCGGAGAGACTATCGGCATCCCTGACGCGGAGATAAGGACCGCCTCCGGCGAGGTCAAAACCGTGAAAGAGGAGGCAGACGCGACGCAGGGCAGGCTCTGCATGGGCCTAAGATGCGGCGTCGAGCCCACCGGCAAGCGTTTCTACGCTCTCCAGACCGCCAACGAGATAATCGGCGGCGGGGCGAATTCCAAACTGTTCTCCAGCCTGCGCGAGAAGAACAGCCTCTGCTACACGGTAGGCTCCGTTCTTTACAGGTTCAAGTCTATCATGCTGATACAGTCCGGCGTGTCCACGGATAAGCTCGAGGAGGCGGCCGGGATGATCACGCGGGAGATAGAGAAGATAAAGTCGGGCGAAATCACCGAAGAGGACCTGGCGAACGCGAAGTCCGCGCTGACCAAAAAGTACCGGAGCCTCCAGGACTACCCCTCGGCGGTGCTGGACTACCAGGCCGCCCAGTCGATGCTGCGGGAGAAGGATTCCCTGGACGACGTCGTGAACAGGCTCAACGGGATCACCGTCGGCGACGTGCTGGATTCGCTGTCGTCCGCGGCCGCGGACACGGTATACCTGATGTCCGGCAAAGACCGCGGCAAGGACGGCCGGACCGGAGAGGAGGCTTCGCAATGAGACGGAACGGTTTGACGGGCGAATATCTATACGGCGCGGAGCTTCGGAACGGATTGAAATGCTTCGTGATACCTAAAAAGGAATATGTTGAAAAACAGGCCGCGTTTGTAGTAAAATACGGCTCGGCGGACAGGCTTGGCGGGCAGGAGCCGCCGCCGGACGGCGTCGCCCATTTCATGGAGCACAAGATGTTCGAGGACCCCGAGCTTAACATGTACGACGCGTTCATGAAAAACGGGGCCGACGTGAACGCCTACACAAATTTCACGGTCACGGCCTACTATTTCACCTGTATCGACAATTTTTACGAAAACCTGAGGCTTTTGGCGCGGCTCGTCCGCGAACCCTTCTTCACCGACGAAAACGTGGAGAAGGAGAAAGGTATAATTTCCCAGGAAATCGACATGTACGAGGACAACGCCCATTGGCGGCTCTACATGAACCTCCAGAACCTGCTCTACGGGGACAGTCTCGTCAGCGCGGACATAGCGGGAAGCGTCGATTCGATACGAAAAATAGACAAAGACGTTTTATACAGGTATTATCAGGGGTTTTACGTGCCGTCCAACATGGCGCTGGTCTGCGCCGGAGACGTGGACGGCGGCGAGGCCGAGAAAATCTGCGCGGAATGCTTCGGCGAAGGGGCCCAGGGCGGGGCTGGTCGTTCCGAATACGGACATGAAGCGCGTCCGTATTCGGAACTGCCCGCCCATGCATCCGGGGAGCGCGTTCCGAATCTTCCGGACGATTCGCCCGTCCGCCGGGACTACGCCGAAAAGGCCCTCGACGTGGCCTTGCCCGTGTTCGGGCTCGGCTTCAAGGACAGGGATTTTGACCCGGCGTCCTCCCTCACGGACAAGATCGCCGCGTACAAGATTCTGGCGGACGCGGCGGCCGGGCCGAGCTCCCCGCTGTACGAGCGGATGTACAACGAGGGCGTCATCGACGGGAGCTTCCACGCGGACTACGCCGGCGGCGGTTACTTCGGGGTGAGCCTGTTTTCGGGGGCCTCCCGCGAGCCGGAGAGGGCCAAAGAGATGATCCTCGGCGAAATAGCCCGCCTGAAAAACGAGGGCATCGACAGGAACCGCTTCGAGACGGTCAAGCGCAAGCATATCGGGCGGCTGACGGCCGGGTTCAACGCCATAGACTGGGTCGCGGGGACGCAGGCGGAGCTTTTCACGCTGGGCCGCGACCTGTTCGACCTGGCGGACAGCTATGAGAACGTCACGGCGGAGGCCGTGGACGAGCGGCTCCGGGGGCACTATCTGGAGGAAAACTGCGCCTTGTCGATGATAGTTCCAAAAAACAGGCAAAGCTAAAAAAACGAAGATTTGCACGCGGATATTTGTCTTTCCGTTTGAACTCAAGTCAATTCAATTCAAGGGGGGTATACAAATGAGCCCGGAAGTCGTTTTCCCGCATTTGGGGATCACTATCCAGCATTTGTCCAGGGCGGCGTTTTCGATAGGCGGCCTGGAGATCTACTGGTACGGCATAACCTTGGTCCTGGGGGTTATCGCGGGGACGGCCGCCGCCTGCGTGCGGGCGAAGCGGTCGGGCCAGTCCCCCGAGCTCTACCTGGACTTCCTGTTCTTCGCGCTGATCGGGAGCATCGTCTGCGCGAGGCTGTACTACGTCGTCTTCGCCTGGGACGAGTATAAAAACAACCTGCTGAAGGTGTTCGCGCTGCGCGAGGGCGGGCTGGCGATCTACGGCGGGGTGATCGGCGCGTTCGCGACCGGCGTCATTTATACCAAGGTAAAGAAGCTGAATTTCTGGCTTTTCGCGGACACGGCCATCCCCGGCCTGATCATCGGCCAGGCCATAGGCCGCTGGGGGAATTTTTTCAACAGGGAGGCCTTCGGCGGATACACGGACTCCGTTTTCGCGATGCGCTATCTGGCGAACCAGGCGGGGACCGTCCCGAAGTCTGTTCTGGACCGCGTCATAACGGCCGGCGGCGCGGAATATATTCAAGTACATCCTACTTTTTTGTACGAGTCCGTCTGGAATCTGGCTGTGTTTCTGCTGCTGATATTCTTCACGCGGAAGCGGAAGGTCTACGGCGAGGTCACTCTGCTGTACCTGATCGCCTACGGTTTCGGCAGGTTTTTCATAGAGGGCATGAGGACAGACCAGCTCATAATCGGGCACACCGGGGTGCCGGCTTCCCAGGTTTTTTCCGTGATCCTCGTGGTCGGCGGGGTTTTAGTGTTCCTCTGGCGCAGAAAGAGAGCCGGTGCCGTTAGGGACGCCGGGACGGGCGCGGGCGTAGAGCTTATAAACTGGGGCGCGGACAGGGATAAAAGCCGGGACGCGGAGGCGGACGAAAACGCGGACCGGGACGAGGGCAAGAGCGAAGAACAGGACGCGGGCCGGGACGAGGGCGAAGGCGAAGAACAGGGTACGGGCCGGGACGAGGGCAAGAGCGAAGAACAGGACGCGGGCCGGAACGAGGATAACGATGAAAAACTGGATATGGGTCGTGGCAAGGGCTAAGGACAGGACACGGGCCGGGACGAAGGCAAAGAGCAGGACGAGGGCAACGGCGAAGGGCCGGGCGCGGGTGAAGCCGGGAGCGAAAACAATGGCCTGAACGGCGGTCATAAACTTCCCGGAGACGCGGAATAATTTGGGAATGTCGAAAACGGCGGGAGCAGAGCCCCCGCCCTACATATAGTAACCTCTATACTCTATACTCTTTTTGTCATTCTGAGCGGAGCGAAGAATCTTATGTTTTGGCTTTTTAAGATCCTTCGCTTCGCTCAGGATGACATACAGAGGTTGCCTGCGGGGAGGTTATTAACCTTCTCTGCGCGTTTGCGGGCGGTTATACCGGATGCAGAAAACATTTGCCGACGGCGAGCCGATTCGCCGAACGTTTCAGCGGCGAATCGGCGACAGAGGAGGCTAATGTTTTCGCACTCCGATTAATAACCGCCCCTGCACAACCGGAATATCTTTTTCCCGCGAAAAATCGCCGCGCCCGGCTTCCGTTTGTCGGTTGCCGAAAACGCCGGTTCCTGATACAATATATTCAGCCTCTTGGCTATTCCGGACGCTGAAAACATTTGCCGGCGACGCGACAAAGGAAGCTGATGTTTTCGCATTCCGGTATACCAATCCCTGGAGAGGGGGTTTCTTTATGCCGTCAAAAACCGTAAACGAGTACGGCTCAATCACGATCGAAAACGAGGTCATCGCGCGGATAGCGGGCTACGCCGTCATGGGCTGCTTCGGCATAGTGGGCATGGCCGCCAAAAACGTCAAGGACGGGATAGTCCAGCTGCTGAAGATGGAAAGCCTCACCAAGGGCGTCCGGCTGAGCGCGGCCGGCAATTCCCTGTCGATAGACCTTCACATCATCGTCGAATACGGCACGAACATCCCGGCCATAGCGGAGGTCCTCGTCAGCGCGGTCAAATACCGCGTGGAGGAGAGCGCAGGCGTGCCGGTCTCGTCGATAAACATATTTGTGGAGGGCATTCGCGTATAGCGCGGCCGATAAAAAACAGAGCGCGGATGAAGGACGTGACCCGGATCCCATTCGGGGCGGTCCTATGGAGGAGCGGGAATGAGCGTTTCTGGCATCGACGGGAATTTACTCAGGAAGATGATAATCGCCGGGGCAAACGAGCTCAGCGGGCAGCGGGCCGCCATCGACGCGCTGAACGTGTTTCCGGTTCCCGACGGGGACACCGGGGCCAACATGTCCATGACCGTCATCGCGGCGGCGAAGGAAGCCGGGAAGACAGCCTCGCCCAACGCGGGCGACGTGGCCAAAGCCGCGTCGAACGGGTCGCTCCGGGGCGCGCGGGGCAACTCCGGAGTCATACTGTCCCAGCTTTTCCGGGGCTTCGCCAAGGGTCTCGACGGCGTCGGGCTGGCCGACGGGCGGCGTCTCGCGGAGGCTTTCCGCAAGGCCTCCGACACGGCCTACAAGGCCGTCATGAAGCCCAGGGAGGGCACTATACTTACCGTCGCCAGGGAGATGGGCGAACAGGCGGCGGAAAGCGCGGAAAACGGCGCGGACGCCGAGGGCGTGATCCGGGACATGCTCGCGCGCGGGCGCGACGTCCTCGAACGGACGACCGAAATGCTGGCGGAGCTTCGCCAGGCGGGGGTCGTGGACGCCGGCGGCAAGGGGCTGATCGTATTTCTCGAGGGCGCGGCGTCGGTCATCGGCTCGGACGCCGAAGTAAGCCTCGACGCGCCGGAAGCCGCGGGAGCGGCGTCCGCCCCGGCGCAGACGGCGGCGGCCATGTCGTCCGCCGACATACGTTTCGCGTACTGCACGGAGTTTTTCATTGACATAAAGGCCGGAGAGCGGACTTCGGAGGAGATCGAAAACGAGATGACGGAATTCCTGAGCGCTTTGGGGGATTCCATCGTGGCCGCGGCCGACGAGGAGATAGTCAAGATCCACGTCCACACCAACCACCCCGGCAATGTCCTGGAGCGGGCCATGCGCTACGGGAGTTTGTCCAGCATAAAGATCGAGAACATGCGCCTCCAGCACACCACGCTGATCAATTTTTCCGCCAAAAAGCCGGAGCCGCGCCCCAAATCCAAGCACAGCCCGCTGGGCGTCGTGGCGGTCGCCTCCGGTGCGGGTTTCCGCGACCTTTTCATAAGCCTGGGCGCGGACGAGGTGGTCGAGGGCGGGCAGACGATGAACCCGAGCGCGGAGGACATCCTGGACGCGATCGGGCGCGTGGACGCCGACGCCGTGATAGTCCTGCCGAACAACGGCAACATCGTCCTGGCCGCGCAGCAGGCCGCGTCCCTCTGCCAGGGCAAAAAGGCGTTCGTCGCGCCGTCCAAAACGATCCCGCAGGGCCTGGCGGCCATGGTCAGCTACATGCCGTCGGCGGACGCGGAGTCCAACGTCTCCGAGATGACAAAGAGCCTGGGCCAGGTCAAAACGGGGCAGGTCACGCGGGCCGTGCGCGACGCGCGAATCGGCGGAAAGGACATCCGCGAGGGGGACTATATCTGCATCCTCGACGGCGAAATAGCCGCCGTCAACTCGGAGCGCGAGCCGGCGGTCGAGGAGCTTCTGGACGTCATGCTCAGGGACGGCGGGGACGTCGTCAGCCTCTACTACGGCGAGGGCGTGTCGGAGGCCGACGCCGGGACGCTGGCGGATTATGTGCGGGAGAAGTATCAGGAATCCGAGCTGGAGCTGTATGACGGCGGGCAGCCGGTCTATGATTTTATCGTGTCGGTGGAGTGAGCCGATAACGTGAGGTTTTGTCATTGTGCTTGGAGGAGATGAGCTTATGATGTACCCGTTCCTGCAATTAAACGACAATACCGAGATTGTCCACTCCGATTTGCTCGACGGCGAAAGGGTAAAGGTATATATTGAGAAACCGGTCGCCGGCGGGTTTAAGTCGGCCGCATGTTTTTTGCCGGAGTATCAATAGAGCGATATTTCCGGTTTTGACGAGGAGGATATCAATAAATATCAGGAAATTCTGGAATCTACCGCGCATTTGATTATCAGGCGGGGGGAGTGTTAGATATGGAGCGATTTAGTTTGTCGGTATTGTGGCTCAAAATAGTAAGTATTTCATTTGCTGTTTTTGGAATTATAATAGCTTTGTTTAACCAAACAACAATCTTCCAAGCGGTATTTAATAATCAAATAAATCCTGTGTTTTGGACAAATTCAGAATTAACAACGAAAACATTATTTTTTCAACGTTGGGTTTACGGATTGCTTGGCGCAACATGCTTAATGGTTGGTATTCTTATTTTTTTCATAGTGAAAAACTCTTTTGCAAGAAAAGAAAAATGGGCGTGGAATTGCTTACTTGCCGGATTGGCGGCATGGTTCATAATAGATACGCCGATTTCTATGTATTTTCAAGTTTATTTTAATGTGGTATTCAATATTGTACTCTTATTAGTGGTTATATTGCCATTGGGCTTGACAAGGAAAGATTTTAATAGAGAACGTTCAAAATAAGCATTTTCTATGTTACGCATTATCCATATGATGCACCTAAACATAAGTGCCTGCTCTACTGCACAAATCACTACATAATGCAATAGAATCATCATCCATACCTCCACGCCTTACCCCAGGAGACTCCGCCATGACCCCCTCCTCCCCAATCACGGCCCTTCCCTCCGTCGGCCCGTCCAGGGCGGCCCTTTTCGCCAGGCTCGGCGTGTTCACGGTCGGCGGCCTTATAGAGCACTACCCCAGGGACTACGACGACCGCTCGAACGTGCGCAAAATCGCCGGCCTGATCCCCGGGGCGCGGAACACCATGCGCGGGGCGGCCGCGGCCGCGCCGGAGCTTTTCCGGGCGAACGGGCGCGCGGTGGTCAGGCTGGTCATCGCGGACGACACCGGCGCGCTGGAGATCGTCTGGTTCAATCAGCCGTATCTCTGCAAACAGCTTGTCAAAAACAAAGAGTACATATTCACGGGCAAGGTGATCGAAAATAATTTTGCGCGCGGCGGGCAAGGACAAGCCCGGGGCCGGCAATGCTCGTATAAAATGGAGAATCCGGAGTTCGAATGCCTGGACGGGCACGAGCTGCTCTCCGGCGGGCGTATCGTGCCGATATACCCATCCACGGCCGGGCTGGGGCAAAAGCTCCTGCGCAAATTCATTAAAGCCGCCCTCGACGCTCTCCGGGACGAATACCCGGAAAACCTGCCGCGGGGCGTTTTGTCCGAATACGGGCTCCGCCCCAAGCCGGAGGCCGTGAA
Source organism: Bacillota bacterium (assembly GCA_009782085.1). Classification (GTDB taxonomy): domain Bacteria; phylum Bacillota; class Clostridia; order Lachnospirales; family WQUN01; genus WQUN01. Next base: position 6,859 of record WQUN01000260.1, on the reverse strand, counting down.
AAACATCCACTTCCCCCCCTCGCCGGAGAGCTTCTACGCCGCCAGGCGGCGGCTGGTGTTCGAGGAGCTGTTTTTGACGCAGACGGCGCTCTTTAAGCTGAAGGGGCGGCTGAAAAAGGAGAGCCGCGTCGTCATCGGAAGGCTCGAGGCCGAAAAGCTGCTGGCCGCCTTGCCTTACGAGCTGACGGATTCCCAGGGCGGCGCTTTGGCCGACATATACGCGGATTTTCGGAGCGGCCTGGTGATGAACAGGCTTATCCAGGGCGACGTGGGCTCCGGGAAGACCGCCGTGGCGATGGCGGCGGCGTACACCGTCATATCCAACGGCTACCAGGCCGCGCTGATGGCCCCGACGGAGGTCCTGGCGCGGCAGCACTTCCAGACGGTTTCCGGGATATTCGGCAGCCTGGGGATAGAATGCGTTTTGCTCGTCGGAAGCCTTTCCGCGGCTGAGAAAAAGCGCGCCCGGGCAGCGGCCGGATCCGGCGCGGCGCGGATGATAATCGGCACCCACGCGCTGATACAGGAGGCCGCGGAGTATGACAACCTCGGGCTGGTCATAACCGACGAGCAGCACAGGTTCGGCGTGGACCAGAGATTTTCGCTGTCCGGCAAGGGCGAACAGGCCCCCCACGCGGCCGTCATGACCGCCACGCCGATACCCAGGACGCTGGCGCTGATTCTTTACGGCGACCTGGACATTTCCGTCATGCGCGGCAAGCCGCCCGGCAGGGCCGTAATAGAGACATACGCGGTGGACGGGTCGTACAGGCCCAGGATATACGCGTTTCTTAGGAAGAATTTCGACGAGGGCCGGCAGGCCTATATAATCTGCCCGGCCATAGAAAGCGAGGACGCCGGCGGCGGGAACGCGGCCGTGAAGGATTACGCGGAGCGGCTCCGGGCGGAGCTTCCGGGCTATGTCCTCGCCCCTTTGCACGGAAAGATGCGCCCGGCGGAGAAACAGGCGGTTATGGACGGCTTCGCGAACGGGGAGATACACGTTTTGGTCTCCACGACGGTCATAGAGGTCGGCATAGACGTGCCGAACGCCACGGTCATGGTGATCGAAAACGCGGACAGGTTCGGCCTGGCCCAGCTTCACCAGCTTCGCGGCCGGGTGGGCCGGGGAAAGGAAAGATCCTACTGCATCCTGATCTCCGACGCCGGGACGGAGGCCGCCAAAATAAAGCTCGGCGCCATGCGGCGGACGTCCGACGGCTTCGAGCTTTCGGAACTGGACCTTAAAACGCGCGGGCCGGGGGACTTCTTCGGCGTGGCGCAGCACGGGCTCCCGGAGTTCAAAATAGCGGATCTGGCCAGAGATCTGGACATACTCGCGCAAGCCCAGGAGGCGGCCGGAAAGGCCCTCGGCACTGGCGAATTCGACGGCGAAGAGGCGATAGACCGCCTGATTTCGGGCGGCAGGGGCAAGGGGAAGGGAATGGCGTTATGAAAAGGCTGGAAATAGTCTTAATTGCCGCCGCCGTCCTGGCGGCCGCCGCGCTCCTGTGGTTTTTCCCGCCGGGCGGCAAAAGCGCCCCGCCCTCGGAAAACGATTTGACCGTCCACTTTATCGACGTGGGCCAGGGCGACTGCGAACTGATCCAAAAAGGCGATTCCGGCATTCTTATAGACGCCGGGGAGGCGGAAAACGGCGGGAGAGTGGCGCGGTACCTGCGAAGCGCCGGCATAGCGCGGCTCGAATACGTCATTGCCACCCACCCGCACAGCGACCACGCCGGCGGCCTGGCCGCGGTCGTCTCCGGTTTTGACGTCGGGCGCGTGGTCATGCCGGACGTGACATCCAATTCCGCCTCGTTCGAAAATCTGCTGAAAGCCGCGCAAAAAAAGGGGCTCGGGGTCGAGATTGCGAAGCCCGGAACCGACCTCGCCACGGGCATAGCCGGCCTTACGCTGAAAGGCCTGGCGCCGAACGCCGTGTACGACGACGCGAACTACAGCGCGGACGACAACCTGAACGAGGAATCCGTCGTGGTAAAGGCAATTTACGGCGCGACGTCGTTCTTGTTCGCGGCGGACGCGTCGGCGCGCTCGGAGGCGGACATGCTGGCGATGAAATACGACCTGTCCGCCGACGTGCTAAAGGTCGGCCACCACGGCAGCACGACGAGCACCGGCCCGGCGTTCCTTGCGGCCGTGCGCCCGAGTATCGCCGTGATCCCCTGCGGCAAGGACAACCCCTACGGGCACCCGCACACGAAGATACTCGACAGGCTGAACAAAAGCGGCGCGAAGGTGTACAGGACAGACCTGGACGGGACAATCCGCATGGTCAGCGACGGGACGACGATAAGCGTGACGACGGGGAAGTGAGGGATAATAAACCAATGCGGGAAACATACGTGGTCGACAGGTTCGAGGGCGGCTATGCTGTCTGCGAGGACATCGCGACGCTGGAGACAATCAACGTGCCGCGGGACAGGCTCCCGGGAGCAAAGGCCGGCGACGTCATAATCCGGAAAACCGGCGGTTTTGAAATCGACCGCGCCCGGACGGCGGCGCGGGAACAGAGGATCGGGCGGCTGTTTGAAAAACTTAAAGCCGCCGGATCAAATCGGAAATTATCGAATCGGTAATCATAGATATCGGAGGGCCGCAGATGATAAAATACGACGTGAACATCGACCTGGCGAACGAAGCCAAGGCTGAAATCTCCGCTTTCCTGGGAGGGGGCGACAGCCGCATACTCAGCAAGCCGGCGGACTTCGCCTGCCTCTACGACATCGGCCTCGCAGGCTACAGGCATCCCGTTCTTGTCCTCAAAACCGAGGAACCCGGCTCCAAGCAGCTGATCGCCATGCGGTACGACCGCGTCGAGGGCGTCTGCCGCGACATGATAAACCACCTGGTAAACGACTGCGCCGCCGTGGGCGCGGCGCCGCTCGCCGTGCAGGACGCGGTCATATGCGGCAAACTGGACAAAAACATTCTCAAGCGCGTCATAAAGGCGATTTCCGAAGCCTGCGCCGAAAACGGCTGCCTGCTGACCGGCGGGGAGACGTCCGAGCAGCCCCAGGTCATCGAGGAAGGCAGATATATCCTGACCTCCAGCATAGTCGGGGTCGTGGAGAAGGATCAAATCATCGACGGGCGCGGCATCGCCCCGGGGGACGCGGTCGTCGGCCTGGCCTCCAACGGCGTCCACACCAACGGCTATACCTTGATCCGCCGCCTTATGGCCGAAAAGCCGGAGATACTTGACGAGACGGCGGACGGGGAGAGCTTCACCGACGCCATTCTCAGGCCGCATACGGCTTATTACGGCGCGCTGAGGGGCCTGTTCGGCAAAGGCCTCCTGAAGGGCCTGGCGCATATCACGGGCGGCGGCGTTCGCGAGAACCTGAACCGCGTTTTGCCGGACGGCGCGGACGCGGTCATAGAGCTGGACAGGTACGACATCCCTGAGATTTTCAGAATCATCCGCAGATACAGCGGGCTCGACGACGCTTCTATGCTAAGAACGTACAACATGGGTGTCGGATACGCGGCCGTGACCGCGGCGAAGGACGCGGAGGAAGTCATCCGGCATTTTGACGGCATGGGAGTCCCGGCGAAAGTCATCGGGAGGATAGTCACGGGGAACCGGCGGGTGGAATGCGTCGGAGGGTTTATGTGGTGATTCGTATTAATCGTAAAGAAAACCAGGTGATTCCATGTCCGCCCTGACCTTAATCCCCTGCGTTTCCGAGCGGGAGAACAACATCGCGTATCAGTTCCGGCTCACGGGGCAGCGGGTTTTCTCCCTGGAGGAAGCCCTTTTTTACGTGTTCCACAACTGGAGGCAGTGCGTGGACGACTTCTGCGGCGAGGAGTTCGAGGCGTGGGTCAGAGACGCGCTGGGGCTCCCGTATCACGCCTCGAGGATAAAGCGCCTCGCCGGGGCCGGGAGTTTCAGCGAGCGGCTGATCGGGTTTTTACAGATACTGGACTATTTCGGCTCCGGCGAGCTCTCCGCGCTAAACGGCGAGCTGGGGGACTGGGAGAAGCGGCTGGAGTGGGAAAAGCTAAAGGAGCGCGGGGACTACGCGATGTCCGCGGGAGAACCGGCCATGGCCGCGGCCCTGTACCGGCGCGCCCTGTTCTGCCGGCGCGACCCGCGGCTGCTGAACAACATCGGCGTGGCGATGATGGAACTGGAGCTTTTCCCGGAGGCGCTGGCGTATCTGGAGGAGGCCGTAAAACAGCTTTTAGACGGCGATGTGGAGGCGGAGGCCGGCGCCGCGCCCGGCGGGACGCGTGTCCGGATGCTCGTGAACTATGCCGAGGCGGCGGTCTACGCGCACTCGTTCGGGGCCGCCGAGAGCTGCTTGAAAGACCTGTCGGGCATAGCGGAGCGGCACGTCATAGAATATCTGTACGGAGAACTGGAATTCGAGGCAGGAAAGCCGGCCACGGCGGCCGAGCGCTTCGAGACCGCGATCGCGCTGAAGCCGGAGAGGCGGTATATCTACCGCCTGGCTGAGGTCTGCGCGAAGCTGCGGAGCTACGGCAGGGCCGAGGACGCGCTTTTCATGATCCCGGAGCAGGACGCCGGATTTTATATGAAGCTGGCGGAGATCAACGCCGCGGAGGACGACCCGGCCGCCGCGGCCAAGGCCACGGAAAGGGCGATCGAAGCCGGCCCGCCCGGCGCCGAGCTCTGGACGCGCCTGGCGGCGTACCGCCGGCTGGACCGCGACGCGGAGGGGGCTCAGTCCGCCATAGAAAAGGCGCTCGCGGCCGACCCGGAAAACGACAGGGCCCGCCTGGAACAGGCGCGGATCAGGAAGGCGGCGGGCAGGACAAAGGAGTACCAGCAGATACTGCGCGGCATGCTGAGAGAGTTCAAGGAAAAATACAGGGAGACATACGGGGAGATGTAGGCGTGACTGTTCTTATAACCGGTTCCTCCCGCGGCATCGGCCTCGCGATAGCCGAGCGCTTCGCGCGGGAGGGGCACAGAATCGTCCTCAACTGCGCGTCCGGCGCGGACGAGCTGGAGCGGGCGCGGCAAAGGCTGGCGGAGTTAAACCCCGGGGTCATGGCGGTACGGGCGGATGTCTCCGATTTTGAGCAGGTTTCGGCCATGTTCGCCGGCGTCAGACGCGCTTTCGGCGACGTCGGCGTCCTCGTGAACAACGCGGGTATAGCCGATTTCGGGCTGTTTCAGGATATGGAACCGCCCGCGTGGGACAGGATACTCAAAACGAACCTCTATTCCGTCCTGAACTGCTGCAGGGCGGCGCTTCCCGCCATGATACGCCGGAAAAGCGGCTGCATAGTCAACATATCCTCCGTATGGGGCGGCGCGGGGGCCTCCTGCGAGGCCGTTTACGCGGCGTCAAAGGGCGGGGCGGACGCGTTCACCCGGTCGCTGGCGAAGGAGCTCGGGCCCAGCGGCGTCCGCGTGAACGCCATAGCCTGCGGGGCCGTGGAGACCGGGATGAACGGCAGGCTGACGCCGGCGGAGAAGCTGGAATTCACGGCGGGCATACCCCTGGGGAGGTTCGGGACGGCGGCCGAAATCGCGGAGATCGCCTATTTCCTGGCCTCCGACGCGGCGGCGTATGTGACGGGGCAGGTGATACGGGCGGACGGGGGGCTTTGCTAGTCCGCCGATTCCCAAAACTCCCGCTTGACACCCCGCCCGTTCTGCGTTAAAATGCCCATTGTGTTTCCACTAAAACCGATTAGCCCCGGAATTCAGGAGGATAACATGAGAACCACATATATCACCAAGCCCGCGGACGTCGTGCGGAAATGGTACGTCGTCGACGCCGCCGGGCAGACCCTCGGGCGGCTTTCGTCCGAGATCGCCAAGGTGCTTCGCGGCAAGAACAAGCCGATCTTCAGCCCCAGCGTCGACGCCGGCGACTACGTCATAGTCGTCAACGCCGAAAAGATCGCGGTCACGGGAAAGAAGCTTGATCAGAAGGAATACCTCAGGCATTCGGCCTGGGTCGGCTCCCTTAAAAGGATCAAGCTCAGGGACGTGCTCGCGAAAAACCCGGAGAGCGTCATAGAGCGCGCCGTCAAGGGTATGCTCCCCAAGAACAACCTCGGCAGGCAGATGTTAAAAAAGCTCTTCGTCTACAGCGGCCCGGACCACGTCCATGCCGCGCAGAAGCCGGAACCGCTGTCGTTTCCGGGAATCTGACCGCGAGTAAAGTGAGAGGAGACAAACAATGGCATTGGTTTCGTTTTACGGAACGGGCAGGAGAAAGAGCTCCATCGCCCGCGTGTACATCCTTCCCGGAACCGGCAGGATCACCGTCAATAAAAGGGATATAGACGACTATTTCGGCCTCGAGACCCTGAAGCTAATCGTCCGCCAGCCGCTCGAGCTGACGGGGACGGGCTCGCGCTTCGACGTGAAGGTCAACGTGTTCGGCGGCGGCTATACAGGCCAGGCCGGGGCGATCCGGCACGGCATCTCCCGCGCGCTTCTGCTCGTGGACGCGGAATTGCGGCCGGTACTGAAAAAGGCGGGGTTCCTGACGCGGGACCCGAGGATGAAGGAGCGCAAGAAGTACGGCCTGAAGGGCGCGCGCAGGGCTCCGCAGTTCTCGAAGAGGTAATCTGTTATGAGTACATTTTCGTGGTTTTCGCGAAAATGTACGAATTTGGCGCGACAGTTTCGGAGGTGAGATAGATGGGCGCTATATGCCCGAAGGGCAAACACTCGAAAGGCAGAAGGGACAGGCGCAGGGCGCAGAGCTGGCGGATACCGGTCATGAGCCTCGTCACGTGCCCCAAGTGCGGGGAGATCATGCGCTCCCACAGGGCCTGCAGGAAGTGCGGGACTTATAATAAAAGGGAAGTTTTGAAGGTCGCGGAGTAATGGCGCGGGAACAGT
>WQUN01000259.1 GCA_009782085.1 Bacillota bacterium | reverse complement strand
ACGAATCTCGATTAAAATCTTCACAGTCTGTCGCCGAAAACGCCGTTGAAGCGTCCGGCGTTTCGGCTCCGCCTGTGAAGTTTTAATCTGAGATTCGTATCAATCACCGTGAATTTACATATGGCGGCAATGAAATCTTTCGGACAGGGGCGGCGTATATGCTTCTCGGCCTGGACATAGGCACTTCCGGCTGCAAGGCCGTGATCTACGAATCTGACGGCCGCGGCGCCGGACGCGCCGTGAGCGGCGCGTACCGCGAATACGGCGTTGTCGCCGACGAAAAGAACGGCTGGTTCGAGATAGACCCGAACGCGGTCTGGGACGCAGCCGCCGCGGTCATACGCGAGGCGGCGGCGGCCGTCCGCGGCGACGTAAGCGCCGTCGGCGTGTCCTCCTTCGGGGAGAGCGCCGTACCGGTGGACGCGGACGGGAACGTCCTCGCCAACGCGATACTTTACACGGACCCGCGAGGGGCGGAGGAATGCGCGTTAATGGAGCCGTACAGGGACATAACGAAGCTCCGGCCGCACCCGATGTACACACTTCCGAAGATACTCTGGATACGCAAAAACCGGCCGGAGCTGTTTGAAAAGACGCGCCGCTTTTTGCTGTTCGAGGACTTCACGCTGTTCAAACTGACCGGAAACTGCCGGATAAGCTACAGCGAAGCGTCCAGAACGGGCTGCTTCGACGTGGCCGAAAGGCGCTTCGCCCCTCGGATATTCGCCGACCTCGGCCTGTCCCCCGATATTTTCTCGGCGCCGGCTCAGGCGGGGACGCCGGCCGGGGCGCTTTTGCCAGGCGTCGCGGCGGAGCTCGGCCTCCGCGCGGACGCGATCGTCTCCGTCGGCGGGCAGGATCAGGTCTGCTCCGCCGTCGGCGCGGGCGCGGTCGAAAGCGGCGCGGCCGCGCTCGGCATCGGCACCGTCGAGTGCATAACGCCGGTTTTCGGCGCGCCCATCGCTGACGCGGCTGTCCTGGACTGCGGCTACTGCTGCGTGCCCTACGCGGTCGGCGGCAAGTATGTCACCTACGCCTACAACTACACCGGCGGCGCGCTCCTGAGGTGGTTCCGGGACGCGATAGCGCCCGGCGGGGCCGTGGGCAAGGACGTTTACCAAAAATTCGACGCCCGCGTGAAGGACCGGCCGACGAACCTCCTGCTTCTGCCCTATTTCGCCGGCGCGGCGACCCCGTTCATGGACACGGCCGCCACGGGCGCGATCTTCGGCCTGAAGCTGACCTCGACGGCCGAGGATATATACCGGGCGATCCTAGAGGGCTGCTGCTTCGAGATGCTCGTAAACATCGAACGTCTGGCCGAAGCCGGCGTGACAATCGGCGGCGTGACCGCGACCGGCGGCGGCGCGTCCGAAACCTGGCTCCGGATGAAGGCCGACGTGTTCGGCTTCCCGGTGCGCTCGCTCGAGAACAGCGAGGCCGGGACGATGGGCGCGGCGATAATGGCGGGCGCGGCTGCGGGCGTTTTCGGGAGCGTAGGCGAAGGCGTGAAGAAAATGGTGCGCTGCGCCGGGGAATTCCTTCCGAACCCGGAGGCGCGGGGGTATTACATGGAAAAATACGAAAAGTATAAAAAAATGTACAAAGCCGTCAGGGAGGTCATGAATGAAGTATAAGCTGATCGCTTCGGACCTGGACGGGACCTTGCTGAACGACGCTTCGGAGGTCACCGCGGGCGCGGAAAGGGCAGTTTCCCTCGCCGTGGGCGCGGGCGTCCGCTTCGCGGTCGTCTCCGGGAGGAGCCGGAAATCGCTTCAAAGGTTTGAGGAGCGGCTGGGGCTTGCCGCGCCCGGCTGCTACGGCATAGGCTTCAACGGCGGCCTCGTTTACGACGCGCGCACGCGGGAGGCTCTTTTGGACCGCCGCCTGGAAAACGCCCCGGCCAAAGAGGTCCTCGCCGCTCTGAAGGAATTGGGCGCGGACGCGGTCGTCTATGTCGGCGACAGGCTTCTGGCGGAAAGGGCGACGCCGGAAATCGAAGCGTACGCCGCAAGCTCCGGCCTGCCGATAGAGCTTGTCCGCTTCGGCGGCCTGGACTGCCCGGTGTCCAAGCTGCTGGTGCGCGGCGAGCCGGAGAAGCTGACGGCCATCGCCCGGCATATGGCGGGGATAATCGCCGGGAAGGCGAGTATGACCAGGACTTCCGGGCGGCTTCTCGAATTCGGCGACCCGGACTCTCACAAAAACGCCGGGCTGGAATTCCTCTGCGCTAGGCTCGGCGTTTCCATGGGCGAGGTCATAGCGATTGGCGACAACGAGAACGACATTCCGATGATAAAGGCCGCGGGCCTGGGCGTGGCCGTCGCGAACGCGATAGACGCGGCGAAGGAGGCCGCGCGGTACGTGACCGCGGCGACCAATAACGGGGACGCGGTGCTGGAGGTCGTGGAGAGGTTCGTTATGGGGCGCGGCTAATATACGAATATCAACCGAAAGGATAACCATGAAATATTACCCTCTCAACTCATACATGCAGTTACAATCGGATATTGGCGGCGCCGCCGGCGTGATTTGCCCGGAAAAGATTTATCTGGACATCACCGAGGATTGCAATCTGCGCTGTCAGATGTGCCGCGGCGAAGTTCGGATGGAAGGCAAAACTATGCCGACGGCGCTGTTTCAAAGGTTGGTGGATGAAACCGCGCCCTATTGTAAGAGCTATTCCCTGTTCAACTGGGGCGAACCGCTTATTCTAACTGACTTCAGAGAGCGAGTAAGGTATGTCCGTTTGAAAAAAAGACAGGATTGCAATATAGAGATTTCCACCAACGGAATGCTGCTGACCGGTGATATGATCCGTTTTTTGCGCGGCAATGAGGTGCGCGTGATTGTCAGTTTCGACGGCGCCGACAAAGCCGCCTTCGAAAAAATCCGACGCGGAGCGGTTTTTGAGCGCATACGCGAAAACGCGAAAAAACTTAATCGCGCGTATAAGGATACGCCGCTGGATTTTGCGCCGTCTATATATACGTCCGTGCAAAAGGACAATCAATCGGAACTGGCGAGAATAACGGAAACCGTGTCGGCTCTCGGTTTCCGGCGGATAGGGTTTGGCTTGGTCACCGCGCCGGTGAAATTCGCGGCGCTTCAGGATGAATCGCTTTGCCGTGAGCTTCAGGCGGCATATGACAGCGCTGATAAGAACGAGATGTTTCTGGAGTTATATCCCTCAAAAGTCGGCGAGTATGTTTATTCGGGCGACCGATATGTTCCGGCGGAGGATTTTGTCGTGCGAACCCGCTGTGACGCGCCTCTGGTCAACGCTGTCGTGAAGTACGACGGGGAAGTTTGTCTATGCTGCAATTACGGAGCGGTCGCCGGGGACGTAACCGACAAGAGCTTTTTGGAACTGTGGCAAAGTCCGCGCTACGACGAACTGCGCGAAGCCGTGAATCATCCTGATAAAATGCCCGAGCCGTGCCGCAGATGCTGGTGGGTAAACAGATAGGAGGACAATGTGTAAAAAAGGCGCCGCGCGTGTGAACCGAAAATTCCGCCCGTAAATTCGACAAGTAAATTCCGACTGAAAATTCCACCCGTAAATTCCACCTGAAAATTCTGCCTGAAAATTCCACCAGAAAATTCGACAATAATATTGTCACGGGCCATTGGCCGGCGTATAATCCATATAAGGCAACTTCTAAAAACTGTCATCCTGAGCGAAGCGAAGGATCTTAAACAGCCAAAACATAAGATTCTTCGCTGCGCTCAGAATGACAAAAAGGGTTTATCGAGGTTGCCATAAATCCAAGCCCTGGAGGCAGTAAAATGGACGGCAAGATCAGGTTTGCCATAATAGAGGACAACGACCAGTGGCGCAGGTGCATCGAGGACGCGCTGGCGCTGGACGGCCGCTTTGAGCTCGCCGGCTCGGCGGCGGACGGGGAGGCCGGGCTGGAGCTTATCCTCGGGTCCCGCGCCGACGTGGCGCTTTTGGACGTGGCGCTCCCGAAAAAGGACGGACTCTACATACTGGAGGAGCTCGGCAAGCTCCCGCCGGAGGAGAAGCCGGCGGTGTGCGTCATGATCACGGGGATAAGCCAGGAGCACGTCACCAGGAAGGCCCTGGAGGCCGGCGCGGATTATTACATGGTGAAGCCGATAGACGTGGATCTGCTGATCAGGCGCGCCCTGGAGATATATGAGTCGAAAAAGGGCGCCGCGCCGCCCGCCGCCCTCGCGCCGGCGGCAAGCGCCGCGCCTCCGGTAAAAAACAGCCGGCGCAGGGAGATCGAGGCGTTTGTCACGGATCTGCTGCACAAAATGCAGATATCCACGAGCCTCAAGGGCTACGGCTATCTGAAATACGCCGTCGTCATGGGGATAGAGGACCCGGCGGCGCTCGGCGGCATAACAAAGACCCTCTACCCGGCCATCGCGCGGGAGTTCAAAACGACCCCGACGCGGGCGGAGAGGGCGATCCGCCACGCCATCGACTCGACCTGGGCCAAGGGCTACGGAAAAAACTACCGGGAGCTTTTGGGCTACGGGGACGCCGGCGAACCCAAGCCGACGAACAGCGTGCTTATTTCGTCGCTGGCGGAGCTGTACGAGATGCGGCGGTAAGGATCCGTTTTCAGCCCGTCATTCCGGGGGTTGGGCGCAGGTTCCGAATTCGCTTCCCCCGTCCGCGTGTTTGATCGCGTTCCGCTTCCACCTGCCCGTAAGCAAAAAAATCACAATGGCTATCAGGGAGCCCGCGCTCGCGACGGGCACGCCCAGGCCGACGCCGAAAAGCCCCATGTTAAGCGTTATCCCGAGCAGATAACAGACGGGGACCCTCAGCAATACGGACGACATCACGCTGTTCATAAGCGTGAAAAACGTATGCCCGCCGCCTATGAAAAGCCCGTTCACGCAGAAAATGACCGGAACCAGCAGAAAATCGAAGGCAACCCCCCGTATGTAAGCGACTCCGGCTTTTATCAGCGCCGGGTCGCTCGAGAAGACGCGGAGCACGCTTTCGGGGAAAAGCTGCACGAAGCCGAAAAATATGTACAGCACCGCGATCGAAAAAGCCATGCCCATCTTGCAGGACTTGACCGCCCGGTCAAGCTTTCCGGCCCCGAAACTCTGGGCGCTCATAGTCGCTATCGACGCGCTCATGGCGGCGGCGGGCATATAGGCGAAGCTGTTGAACTTGCCGACCGCGCCCGCCGCGGCGGAGGGGATCGAGCTGCCCCCGCTCGTCATGTTGACCACCGCCGTGACAAACAGGAAGGAAATGCTGACAATGGCGTTCTGAAAGCCGGCGGGCAGGCCGATCTTGAGTATCAGCGCGAGTTGGTCTTTGTATATCCTGTAGGATTTCAGCCGGAAATCGAACTGGAAGCCGTGCCTGGTCATGTAGATTATGCACAGGAACATGCTGAGCGCCTGGGAGATGACCGTCGCCAGGGCCGCGCCGAACGCGGACCATCTGAGCGCCGCCACGAAGAGCAGGTCCAGCAGGACGTTGGTCACGCAGGCGACGCTCACGAAATAAAAGGGCCGCTTGCTGTCGCCCATGCCCCTCAAAATGGCGGCGAGGGCGTTGTAGCCGAAGATGAAGATCAGCCCCGAAACCGTGACCGTCAGGAACGCCCGGCTATCCGCGTAGGAATCGGCGGGCGTCTGAATCAGGCGGAGAACGGGGCCGATGAACGCGAGCACCGCCGCGGTCAGCGCGACGGAGCTCAGTATCAGTACGGATATGATCGTGGAGGTCACGCGTTTAAGCGCGTACATGTCGCCTTTGCCCACGTATTGCCCGATCAGCGCGGTCGCGCCGACGCACAGGCCGATGACCGCGTTGGTCAGCACGAACGTGACCTGGCCGCCGATGTTCACGCCGGCCATGCCGTCGGCGGAGCCGAACTGCCCGACGATCAGCATGTCCGCCACGTTGTACAGCGATTGCATGATATTTGCCGCCAAAAAAGGCAAGGCGAAAGACACGAGCTTTTTGAGCGCGCTGCCCTCCGTCAAATTGTTTTCCATCCGCAGGCTCATTCCGCCATCCTCACTGTCGCCGTCTTATAATTGTCGTAGACCACAAACCCAGGCTTCGCGCCGGACGGCTTTTTCACGTTCTTTCTAAGGGTATAGTCCACCTGCGCCGACGGCGCGTCCTTGGCCTTGCTGAAGCGCGCGGCAAGTTCCGCCGCCTCGTATACGGCCTCCGCGGACGCCTCTTTTCCCGCCGGAACCCTGAGAATCACATGGGAGCCCGGGACGTTCCTAACATGGAGCCAAATGTCGCGGTTAGACGCGAACCTCATCGTCAGCTCGTCGTTCTGGACGTTGTTCTTCCCGACGTACACGTCGAAGCCGTCCTTTGTCACAAAATGGAGCGGCTTCGGCTTTTTCGGGCGGGCGGCGGCCTTTCCGCCGCTCTTTTTCAGGAAGCCCGTCTGCGCGAGTTCCTCCCGGATCTCCGCCGCGTCAGCCTCGTCGGCTACGTTCGGGAGGCTTGTCATGACCCCTTCCAGATAGAGCATGTCCTCATCGTTGCGCCTGATCTGATCCCCCAGCGCGGCGAAGGCGCGCTTCGCCTTGCCGTACTTTTTGAAATACGCCTGCGCGTTTTCCGGCGGGCTGAGGTCCGGGTCCAGGCTGACGGTTATGTCCCCGCCGCTTTCGTCCCAGTAGTTCGGAACGGTGTAGGAGGTCATGCCTTTTTTTATCTCGTGCAGCCCCGACATGACTGCCTCGCCGCAGATACGGAGCCTGTCCCTGTCCTCTATGTCCTTCATCGTCCGGGCGTAGGACTCCGCTTTCCTGGCGCAGCGCTCCATATGCTGGCCGATCAGCTTCCGGAGGTCGGCGGTCTTTTGGCCGGTTCTGTAGGCCGCGTCCCGCTCGGCGTAAAAGACCTCCAGCATCTCCGACGGCGAGGCGAAACGGCGCCGCCCACCGGACAGAAAGGTAAGGTCTATCGCGGAAAAGTCTGTCATCCTGCCGCGCTCGTCCGTATATATCAGGTTCTCGAACTCGCCGGCCATGACCAAGGCAAAAACGGCGGCAAATGAGCGCCGGAGCCTTTCCAGGCCGTCGTCTGAAAGCTCCCCCGCGTAAACGCCGGGGTCGAGGCCCGCGCGGACGCATATCTCGCTGCCCATCAGGGGGCTTATCCCGCTGTACGACTGATAAACCGCGTTCTGCAGCTTCTGGCCGGCCATACGGCGGATGTTCGCGATAAATTCCGCGCCGGACGCCGCCAGCGGGTCTTGTTTGTCCTTAGACGGCGGCGGGGAGTATGGCTTTCCCGGCAAAATCTCCCGCACGGAGCTGACGTCGAGGGAGGCGCGCTTGGCCGCGTCCAGAACGATCCCGTTTTCGTCGGTCAAAATGATGTTGCTGTGCTTGCCCATAAGCTCGATCACGCACTTTTTCGCGGACAGGTCGCCCATCTCGCTTCGGGACTCGACCGTTATCTCCACGATGCGCTCGAAGCCGGGCTGGGTGACGCCGACGATTTTGCCGCCCGTCAGGCGCTTCCGCATGACCATGCAGAAAAGCGGGGCCTGCATCGGGTTCTCCCGGCTTTCCCCGGTCAGGCAGAGCCGCGGCTGGGACGGGTTCGCGGACAGCAGGAGCTTCCGCCCCGCGCCCCGGGCGCGCACGTGCCAGATCACGTCGTCCCGCTCTGGCTGGTATATTTTTTCGATCCGCCCGTCCAAAAGCGTTTCGCGGAGCTCCTTTACCAAGCTCGCGATACAGACGCCGTCCAGAGGCATGGCTATCACGTCCTAATGAATTGTCCTTGTTGCAATTCCCAAAATATGCTATTATCTGAACATAGCAGTTCTTAAAGGTAAAAAATAACCGCCCTGTTTTTTTGCGCAAGCAGGCGGCTATTTTTCTTGCACGTTAGAATTTAGCCAGCCGCTAACCTTGCGGTCGCAGCTACAGCCAGGGAGCGGACGGTCTCAACGACGCTCCCTTTCTGTTCGGATCTATACGTATTATACCATACATCTTCCATTTGTCAAAAAAATTTTATATTTGGCAATACGATCGAAATATGCTATACTCCATTCGCTCCATTGCTATTATTCGGAAACCGGAGGAGGGTTAGAGTGAAACATATAAAGACGGTCAAAACGGCGCTGCTTCAGAACACGAAAAAAGGCCGCGGCTGCGGCGAATGCCAGGCCTCGTGCCAATCCGCCTGCAAGACGTCCTGCACGGTCGCCAACCAGGCCTGCGAAAACGGGAATAAGTAATACGTGTGGATTTATGTGGTTAAGCGGTATATGTGCCGCTTGTCAAATCAATCCGCTGTGACGGCGCGGCAAATTTTCGCGGGAAAATCGCAGGGGACGCCCATCCTTTTTTATCGTGT
>WQUN01000258.1 GCA_009782085.1 Bacillota bacterium | reverse complement strand
CGGCCGCGCCCCCCGGAGGAACCGGTAAACGTCCAGCCGGCGCGGTTCCAGAGCTTCGAACCGGCCCCGTCCCTCCGTCAGAAGGAGAACATCGACATAATCATGGACGTCCCGCTGGAGGTGACGGTGGAGCTTGGGCGCACGAAGAAGAGGATCAGGGAGATACTCGAATTCACGCCGGGCACGATCGTGGAGCTGGACAAAATCGCCGGGGAGCCGATAGACGTCATGGTGAACGGGAAGTTCGTGGCCAAGGGCGAGGTCGTCGTGATCGACGAGAATTTCGGGATCAGGATAACGGAGATTACGGGGAACGTGCTGAAATAACGCGGGTTCTTAGGGAGAGATTTTAGTGGCGGACAATACGATTCTTTTGGTGGACGACGCGGCGTTTATGCGTATGATGCTGAAGGACATCCTGACTAAAAACGGCTACAGCGTCGTCGGCGAGGCGGAAAACGGCGCGGTGGCCATCGAAAAGTACAAGGAGCTCAAACCGGCTCTTGTGATCATGGACATCACCATGCCGGAGATGGACGGGATCAAGGCCACGCAGGGCATAAAGGCCGCCGACGGAAGCGCCGTGATAATCATGTGCTCCGCCATGGGCCAGCAGGCAATGGTCATCGAGGCCATCCAGGCCGGCGCGCGGGACTTCATAGTCAAGCCCTTCCAGGCGGACAGGGTACTGGAGGCCGTGCATAAAGTGATCGGGTGAAAATTCCATGCTTACGATTCCAACGATACAGCCAACGATAAAGCCTTCGATACTGCCTACGATACGGCAAACGATACTGCTGACGGCGCAGGCCTCGGGCCCGGACGCCGCGCCCGGCTGGACGCGCCCGTCGGGGGCCGGCCAGTTTCTGGACGCCGTCTGGGTCGTCCTCGCCTTTGTGATCGTGCTGGCCATGGCCTATTTTTTCACGAAGCGCTTCGCCAGGGCGAAAGCCGGCTCCTGGGGGCGGGGCAAGGCGAACCTCCGCCTCGTCGAGAGCTGCGGCGTCGGGATGCAGTCCTATGTCCACCTGCTCAGGGCCGGGAAAAAATACATGCTGATAGGGGTCGCCAAGAGCGGCGTCTCTTTCCTGGCCGAAATCGGCCCGGAGGATCTGGAGAGCGCGCCCGAAATCCCAGCCGGCGTTTTGCCGTTTGAGAAGATACTGAAACAGTATTTTCCGAGGGCGAAAACGGGGACTAAGGGGGGCGGGGACGGATGAAAAAGAAACGGCTCGTCTTCGCCGCCGTTTTCGCGGCCGCGCTGGGCTTGACGCTCCTGTTCGGGGGCGCCGCCGCCTCCGCGCAGGACGTTATCCCAAACCTGCCGGACGTCACCCTCAGCCTGAACGGAGGCGCCGGCCCGAAGGGCGTGGCGTCGGAGCTCCAGCTCCTGTTTTTCCTCGGCGTGATCGCCCTCGCGCCGTCGCTTCTCATCATGCTGACGAGTTTCACTCGGGTCATCATCTCGCTCCAGTTTCTGCGCTCCGCGCTCGGCACCCAGCAGATGCCGCCGACGCAGGTGCTGGTCGGCCTGGCCCTTTTCATCACGCTGTTTCTGATGGGGCCGATTTTGACCGACATAAACGACAACGCGCTTAAACCCTACACGGACGGCGAGATCACCCAGCAGGAGGCGATAGACCGGGGCATGGCCCCCCTGCGGGACTTCATGGTCCGCCAGGCGGAAGAAAAGGACGTGGCGCTGTTCATCGGCCTCTCCGGCAGGACCTACGCGACCCGCGACGAGGTGCCCAACAGCGTGATAATCCCGGCGTTCATGCTGGGCGAGCTGACGAAGGGCTTCAAGATCGGATTCATCATATACCTCCCGTTCATCGTGATAGACATGGTGGTGGCCTCGGTGCTGATGGCCATGGGCATGATGATGCTGCCCCCGGTCATGATCGCCATGCCGTTCAAGATACTGCTGTTTCTGATGGCCGGCGGGTGGAGCTATATTATCGAGAATGTGATACGGACGTTCAGGTAAAAAGCGGAAGGGTGAGGCATATGACGCCGGACAGGGTGCTCGACTTGATGACGGACGGGCTTGTCACGATAATGCTTGTCGCCGCGCCGCCGCTTCTGATGGGCCTCGCCGTCGGCGTGCTGGTCAGCATCTTCCAGGCCGTGACCTCCATACAGGAGCCGACCTTGGCGTTTATCCCAAAGATACTCGCCGTGCTGCTATCTTTGATTCTGTTCGGGCCGTTCATGCTCACGACGCTGACCGATTTCTTCCAGAGGCTTTGTTCCGCCATACCGGAACTGCTGATACCCAGATAGGGCAGGCCGCTTGCGCGGCAGTGAAAAGTGAATAGTGAATAGTGAATAGTTATGGTCAGTTTTTTTAGTCATATAGATATCTTTCTGCTCATCATGGTCCGGCTGCTGGCCTTTTTCATCATCGTGCCGGTGCTGTCCGGATTGAACGTCCCGATGACGGGCAAGATCGGCCTCGCTTTCGCCGCGGCCTGCCTGGTCTATTCGTCGGGGAGGGCCGCGGACGTCTGGTACGCCGGGACCGCCGCGGGCTATGTCGCCGCCGCGCTGAAGGAGTTTTTGGCCGGGTTCGCGATGGGCTACGCCGTGTATCTGGTGTTCTCGCTCATTCTGTTCGCCGGCCAGCTGATGGACTTTCAGATCGGCTTCTCGATGGCGAGCGCGTTCGACCCGATGACGCAGACGCAGGTGCCGATAGTCGGCAATCTGCTGTATCTGGCGGTCTGCGCGCTTCTGGTCCAGACGGGCGGGCTAAACGCCTTCCTCGGCGCGGTGTTTTACAGCTTTGACGCGCTCCCGCCCGGGCAGGCCGTGGTTTTAGGGAACGCGGACCTGGCGCGGAGGGTCCTGGAGGTCGTCGGGGCGTTCATGGTCATAGCCGTGCGCATATCTTTGCCGGTCGTCGGGGCGCTGTTCATCCTGGACGTGGCGATGGGCCTGCTGGTCAAGGCCGTGCCGCAGATGAACGTCTTCGTGGTCGGGATGCCGGTGAAGGTTTTGGCCGGCCTGCTGCTGCTGACCGCGCTGACGCCGGTCGTGCGCACGATATACGACTATGTTTTCGGCGAGTCGGTCAGGGCGCTGACGGCCGTTTTGAGAGGACTGTCGCCGTGAACCGCAGCGTTTCAGGGGTAAAATCAGGGGTAAAATCAAAAGAAGAAACGCGAAAGCAAATTAGTAGAAGATCCTTCGCTTCGCTCAGGATGACAGTTTACAGAGGTCGCCTATATAGAGAGGACTGTCGCCGTGAGCGATAAAATGGCCGCCGCCGTGGACGAGGCGCGCTTCTCCATGCCCCCGGAAACTTTTCTCCGGCTCGACCTCCGCTTCTTCGAGGGCGAGAAAACCGAAAAGGCCACGCCCCGCAAGAAAAAGAAATCCCGCGAGGAAGGCCAGGTCGCCAAGAGCCAGGAGATCGGGACGGCCGCCGCGTTTCTGGCGGTCTTCACGGTGCTTCGGTTCGCCGCGGGCGGGATATATTCCGGCCTGATGAGCGTCTTCGGCTACAGCTTCACCATGATCGGCGATTCGGACGCGGTCTTCGACCCCCGCTACATTTCCAGGTTCATAGCGTACCTGTTCGGCCGTGTGATCATGATGAGCCTGCCGGTCTTCATAACGGCGGCGGCCGTCGGGATCGTATCGAACGCGGTCCAGGTCGGCTTCAACGTGACCATGAAGCCGCTGATGCCCAAATTTTCGCGGCTTAACCCCATGCAGGGCTTCAAGCGCGTGTTCTCCGTGCGCTCGCTCCTGGAGCTTTTGAAGTCGCTCCTGAAATTCGGGGTCATAATCATGGTCATATACACCTCCGTCAAAAACCGCATCGGGACCTTGCTGCTTCTGCCGCAGATGGAGCTGTTCGAGGCTGTCTCCACGGTCGGCGGGATCGCGGCCGGCATGGGCGTCTCCGTCGGAACGTGGTTCATGGCCATCGCGGCGGCGGACTTCGCCTACACGCGTTGGAAGCACGCCCGCGACCTGCGCATGACCAAGCAAGAGGTCAAGGAAGAGTACAAACTCGCGGAGGGGAACCCGCAGGTAAAGGGCCAGATAAAGAGCAAAATGCGCGAGGTGTCCATGCGGAGGATGATGCAGAGCGTACCGCAGGCGGACGTCATCATCACGAACCCCACCCGCTACGCCGTGGCCCTGCGCTACGACAGGAACAGGGACGGCGCGCCGAAGCTGGTGGCCAAGGGCGCGGACTACGTGGCCAGGCGCATACGCGAGATCGCCGCGGAGAACAAGGTGCAGATCGTCGAGAACAAGGAGCTCGCCCGGGCGATATACGCTTCCGTGGAGGTCGGCCGGGAGATACCGCCGGAATTGTATCAGGCCGTGGCGGAGATACTGGCGTTTGTGTACAGGCTTAGGAGCGCGTCGTGACACGATTTGATATGGTAATAAATATGCTTGCGTTGTATAATAGAAAAAAAGACTGGGAGGCGGCGAGGTTATGCAGGCGGTAAGCGGATATTATAACGGCGAAAAATATGTAACGCAGGAAAAGCTCCATATCAAACCGAATCAAAGGGTTATTATCACCATTCTGGATGAGTTTATCAACCCTGAAGAGGAGCACGAAAAAGCAAAACCGCTAAGAGAGTTCTTCGGCAAACTTGACGACGAGAGTTATCGTGAGATAATGGAGGCTTTGGTCGAAGGTGATAAGGTGGACATAGCAGATGAACGGTAATCTGGTGGACACAAGTGCAGCCATTAAGTATTTGAACGGTGATCTCATCTTGAGCAGTCTGTTGGATACACTTGGAAACATTCATGTTTCGGTGGTCACGATAGGTGAAATGATGTACGGTGCATTCAAATCAGCAAAAAGGGACAACAACCTAAAGTTGTTTAATGATTTTTTCGCCAAGAATACGGTTCTGGGTATAAACGTCAGAACTGCTGTGGTATATGGCGAAATAAAGTCGCAGTTGGTAAGAATCGGCGTAAATACACCGGACAACGATCTATGGATCGCGGCGACAGCTATTGAACACGGCCTTGAGCTTGTCACTTGCGACAGGCATTTTACCAGGGTTCAGGGACTGCGGTATAATCCGCTGTTCTTTGAACTGTGATTTTGGCGGAACAGAGAGGTGGTGAAGTATGGCCGCCTGGATAGCGCACATGCGCGGCTAAACGTACATACGAACCGGAAAAACGAACCCGTGACCCGGAAAAGCCCGGCCCTCCCGGGGTTTTTCCGGCTTCCGGGCTCCGGCTTTATCCGGCCGTCCAGTGCGAGGTGCCGACATCATGAGACTGCGCGAAGCGTCCTTAGGCCTTTTCATCATCGCCGTCATAATCCTCATCATCGTGCCCGTCCCGATCCCCGCGCTGGACTTCCTTCTGATGGTCAACGTCGCGCTGGGGCTTATCATATTGCTCAACGCCCTCTATTCCAAGGAACCGCTCGACATGTCGCTGTTCCCGTCCGTGCTGCTGATCACGACGCTGTTCCGCCTCGCCATGAACGTCTGCGTGACCAGGGCCATACTCCTGCGCGGCTACGCCGGGGAGGTAGTCAGCACCTTCGCGGGCTTCGTGGCCGGGGGGAGCCTCGTGGTCGGCGTCATCATCTTCATCATTATCGTGATAGTCAACTTTCTGGTCATCACCAAGGGCTCGGAGCGCGTCGCGGAGGTCACGGCCCGCTTCACTCTGGACGCCATGCCCGGCAAGCAGATGGCCATAGACGCCGACCTCAACGCCGGGATAATCGACGAGAACGAGGCCAAGGCGCGCCGGAAAAAGATCGCGGACGAGTCCAACTTCTTCGGCGCGATGGACGGCGCCAGCAAATTTGTCAAGGGCGACGCCATAGCGGGCATACTTATCACCTTCATCAACATCGCCGGCGGCATAGTCCTCGGCGTCACGGGCATGGCCACCGGCGCCCCGCTCCCGATAGGCGAGGCCGCGAACGTCTACACCCTCATGACCATCGGCGGCGGCCTGGTGCTCCAGATACCGTCCCTTCTGACCTCCGCGGCCACGGGCCTTTTGGTCACGAAGGCGACCTCGGAGTCGGAGGTCACCCTCACGATGACGAAGCAGCTGTTCAGCCAGCCGATGATAATGACGATCTCCGGCGTGGTCATAGCCGCGCTCGGAGTTTTCACGACCTTGCCGTTTCTGGTCTGCGTGCCGGCGGGCGGCGTTTTGATATACCTGGGGACGACTCTGAACAGGCGCGCGAAGCTCGCGGCGGTCCGGACGGAGATAAGCGCCGGGGACGTGGAGGCGCAGGAGATACGCAAGCCCGAGAACGTCGTTAGCCTGCTGAACGTGGACCCGATCTCCCTCCAGGTCGGCTACGGCCTGATCCCGCTGGTGGACAGCGCCCAGGGCGGCGACCTCCTCGACCGCGTGGTCATGATAAGGCGGCAGATAGCGCTGGAGCTGGGCGTCGTCATGCCGTCCGTGCGCTTCCGGGACGATATAAAGCTCGCCCCGAACCAGTACCGGATACTCATCAAGGGCGTGGAGATCGCCGACGGCGACATACTGTTCGACCACTACATGGCCATGAACCCCGGCTACGTGGAGGAGGAGATAGACGGCATCGAGACGGTGGAGCCGTACATGGGGCTTCCGGCGCTGTGGATATCGGAGGCGCAGCGGGAGCGCGCGGAGGCGCTGGGCTACACGGTCGTGGACCCGCCCGCCATAATCGCGACGCATCTGACGGAGGTCATACGCTCCAACCTGCACGAGTTGCTGACCCGCCAGGACGTGCAGACGCTGATAGACAACGTCAAGGAGACGAACCACGTCCTCGTGGACGAACTGATACCCAAGCTGCTGACCGTGGGGGACGTGCAGAAAGTCCTGGCGAACCTCCTGCGGGAGGGCGTGTCCATCCGCGACCTGGTGACAATCCTGGAAACTCTGGCCGACTACGCCCATGCCACGCGGGACACGGACATGCTGACGGAGTACGCGCGGCAGGCGCTTAGGCGGGCCATTTCGAAGAAATACCTGTCGGGCAAGTCCAATTCGGTCATAACCCTGGACCCGGAGCTGGAGCGGAAGATCATGTCCAGCGTCCAGCAGACGGAGCAGGGCTCCTACCTCGCGCTCGACCCGCAGATCTCCCAAAACATATTCGAAAAGCTCGGAACGGAGGTCAACAAGCTGACGTCCATGGGCAGGCAGCCGATAATCCTGACGTCGCCCATCGTCCGGCTCTATTTCAAGCGCCTGGTGGAGCACACCGCGCCCGGCCTGGTGGTCCTTAGCTACAGCGAGCTCGAGCCGTCGGCCGAGGTGCAGTCCGTGGGGATGGTGAGCGCCTCGTGAAGCTGAAAAAGTTCACCGCCGGAACGGAGCGGGCGGCCATAGAGGCCGTGAGGGACGAGCTCGGCCCGGAGGCCCTCGTCCTGAGCATAAAGAGGATACGGCAAAACGGCTTCCTTTCCTTTTTCGGGAGGCAGAGCGTGGAAATCACGGCGGCTTACGAGGACGCGGACGCCTCCGTCCCGGCGGCGCCCGCGGAGCGCCGGGCAACGGGCGCGCCGCCCTCCGGCCGTCGGACAGCCGGCGCGCAGTCCGCAAGCGGGGAAACGGCGGGCCCGCTGTCCGTCGGACGCGCCGGCGGAGCGCCGTATAAAACGACTGGCGAAACCTCAGCCAACGGCGCGCCGGCGGGTTGGCTTGATACGTTTTATGCGGCTTTGCGCGGGGCGAAACGCGCCGGCGGCGCGCCGCCCGGAACGGCGGGCAATGACCCCGTGACGCGCGGAACGGCAAACGATGACCCCGCGCCGGAAAGGTGGCCGGATACGCTGTATACGGCCCTGCGCGGGGCAAAACGCCCCGGCGGCGTTCCGCCCGAAACGGTGGGCAATAACCTCGCGACGCGCGGAACGGCAAACGATGACCCCGCGCCGGAAAGGTGGCCGGATACGCTGTATACGGCCCTGCGCGGAGCGAAACACGCCGATGGCGCGCCGCCCGAAATGTTATCAGGAAGCGCCGCTTCGGGCAGCCAGCCAACAGACGTGTCATCTAAAACGACAGGCGAAACGTCCGCCGGCGGCGCACCGGCGAGATGGCCGGATACGCTGTATACGGCCCTGCGCGGGGCGAAACACGCCGGCGGCGCGCCGCCCGGAATGTTATCAGGAAGCGCCGTTTCGGGCAGCCAGCCAACGGATGTGTCATCCAAAACGACAGACGAAACGTCTGCCGGCGGCGCGCCGGCGAGGTGGCCGGATACGCTGTATACGGCCCTGCGCGGGGCGAAACACGCCGGCGGCGCGCCGCCCGGAACGGCGGGCAATGACCCAGCGACGCACAGAACGACATACAATGACCCTGCGCCGGAAAGGTGGCCGGATACGCTTTATACAGCCCTGCGCGGGGC
>WQUN01000257.1 GCA_009782085.1 Bacillota bacterium | reverse complement strand
AATAAAGAGGTCATCATGCAGTTTTTCGCTCTGGCATGGGAAATCGCCAGGGGGAAAGGGGAATCCGGGGAGTTTTACAGCAACCGGACCTGGCGCGAGGCCGGGGAAAGGTACTTTCGCGGCAAATGACATACCGGAATGCGAAAACATTATGTGCTCACTCCAGCGTGACCTCCACCTCGTTCATCCCCGTGTCCTGGCCGTTCTGATCCGCCTGCGAAGGCGGAGCGGGATCCAGTATATCCCCCGGATTCAGACCGTCCGCGCCCTGCAATATATCCGAGCCGGAAACGGTTCCGGACGTGTCCGCGCCGGTATCCGCCGCATTTTGGCCGTCTGCGGCCTCGGCGTCCCCCTGGCCGGCCGCGGCCGGGCCGGTCCCGACGCGCACCACCGCGCGGAAGGCCTTGTACGTGCTGGTGTTGACCTTTTCATGGGAGACCTGCACGCCGTCCTGGTAGACGGTCTTATAGAGGGCGTACCTGAACCCCGTGACGGCCTTCTGATCCACCACGCGCTCGCCCTCCGGAAGGCCCGGGTCTTCGGTGATCTGCTCCACGCCAGGCGCGATCGTCGCCTCCAGCGCGTTCGAGAACGAGATCGTCCGCCCGGGCGGGCGCGTTTCGTGCCCGTATATGTTGGCGGTCACTTTGCCGTCTTTCAGGTAACACTCGATAAAGACCGGGAGGTCCGTGTCGTTCCTGAATTTCAGGTCTATATAGTCGCCGGCGAGGGTCGCGTCGAAGGCGTAGTCCATATAGCCGACTTTCATGGAGTGATTCTGCCGCTCTATTATGGTCATCTCGGCATAGAGCAGCGCGTCGTACAAAGTGCTGGAAATCTGGCACATCCCGCCGCCGATGCTGTCCACGACCTTGCCGTTCTCATAGGACGGCGCGTTTACCCAGCCGTTGGCCGCCGTGCTGGGGCCCATGGCGGCGTTCGTGGAAAAGGTCTGCCCCGGGTATACCACCTGGTCGTTGATCTTGTTGGCGGCGACGTCGAGGTTGGTGTTCCTGCCGTTTTTGCCTACCTTATAATTTGTGGAGTATGTCCCCAGCAGGCTATTGGCCTGTTTCAGCTGGGCCTCCGTATACAGGGGCTCGAGCGTCTGGAGATCGGCCGTGACCTCTCCGCCGCTCCCGGCGGTCAACAGGTCCTTGACCTTGGCCACGGTGGCGTCGATGTCCATCTGCACGCCGCTTCTTTCGGAGGTGTAGGAGAAAACCCCGGCGGAGCGTTTGACCGTGGCGTCCAGCGGAGCGACGTAGATTTTACGAGCCAGGTCCTCTATCTTGGCGCGAAGGCCGCTTTGGTCGAAGCTGTATTCGGGTTCGTAGGTTATCCTGTAAGGCGTGGTTTTGAGCGCGGTTATTTTGTCATAGCGGGTATTGACGGAGCCGTCCCGCGCGTAGGCGAAAGCCGCGTCCACCGCCGGGGCGTAGTCTAACCTGGCCTTGAAACCGGAAAACGGCAGATCCAGGCGCTCCGCGCCGCAGACGACGGTTATCGTCTTGCCGCTCAGATCCTCCTGGGGCTTCTGGCTTATCTTTTTGAGCGCTTCTTCCTTGGTGAGCCCGCCGACGCCGATGTTGTTTATGTAGATATTGTCATAGATCCTGTCGTAGTTCACCACGCCCTTCATGTCCGCGTAACGGCTGTAGGACATGTATCCCATGGCGGAGCCTCCGGCGATGACCGCGATCAGCGCCGTCGTGAAAAGAAACACCAGCAGCTTGCCGCGCGTTTTTCCTCTCTTTTTCCCGCTCGTTTTTTTAGCCGTTTTTTTAGCCGCCATTTTGCCACCCCTGGGAAACATTTTGCGTGAATTATACCATAAAACCGAGTATAATGCAACATTATGTTATATTTATGATTTATTTTTCCCACCGTTTTCCCTTAGCATTCCTCCCAGCCGCGAAATCTGATTTTCCTTTTTCCGCAGCCGCATCCGCGCGATCTCAAGCTCGCTTCCGAGCGTCTCGCCCTCATATAAATACACCGGCGGCGCGGCGCTTTCCGGCGCGCGCTCCGGCGGTTCCTCCGCCTCTTCCGGTTTTTGCGGCTTGGGCAGGGGATAGAAATCCTCGTACAGGTCGGGGATCATCTGGACGTCCCAGGGCCTGTCGGCGTCCACGTAAACCTGTCTCAGGAACAGCGCGCTCTCAGACTGCCGCGGCAGGCTCAAGAACTGCGCCTTTTTCACGCCCAGGCAGAATTTGGCCCGGTATCTCGCCGGGCGGGAGAAGGTGTTCCCCCCGTCCTCGGACACGCACGAGTAAGGCTGCCCGTTTATGAGAAAGGCGGCGCGAACGCTGCCCCGGACAATGGACAGGGCGCAGTCCTCGATCCTCTGCCCCTCGCAGAGCACGACCGGCGCCGAAAAGACGTCCTCTTTCCTTATGTACAGCAGCTGGCTCGCGAACATCCCGCTGACGACGCACAGGAAATGCACTCCGTTTTCGGCGGTCAGGCAGGAGACGTCGGTGAAGCCGGACTCGCACAAGTGCGCCGGGCGGTAAGGGCCGGTCTCCCACGGCGTGGCCTCGCGGTAGCCGAAGCGCAGCTCGGTTGTCCGTGTCTGGTAAAACGCCAGCACATGCTCGTCGGAGACGTGCTGGACTTCATAGAGGAACTCTCCCATCGGATAAAACTTATCTATGCGCGACGCCCGTGACCACTGCCCCTTCTCGTCCAGGCTCTGCAAGACCAAAAACTGTCCGCCGTCCTCCTGCGCCGGGATATTGTAGAGAAGCGACATGCCGTTTTGGGTTATCATCGGGTGCATCAATATGCGGTGCGCTTTTTCGGCCTGGTTCTTCAATACGGAGCGCTGTTCCCACGCGCCTTCCCGCGACATGGTCGCCAGGACGACGTCGCCGCGCTCGTCCTGGCATAAAACGTACAGCCGCGTTTTCCCGCCGTGGACGGTCAATGTGTAATTGTCCCGCGCGCCCTGGACGACGGTCTCCTCCGCGCCCCATCTGCCGTTCTCGAACGCCTTGGTCAATATGCCGCGCTCCGGCGCGTGATAAAAGGCCCTTAATATCTCTTCCTCCCGAATAATGTAGTTCACGCGATCACCCAGTTCTTCCGATTATGTTATATAGTATTAGGCAATACGGAAAATATGCCGGAAGCCCGCGGAATGTACGGCAGAGCGGGAGCCGGGCGCGGCTGAAAGGCGCTGCTGAAACCATTTTGCCTCTTTATTTTCCCGAACCGTGTGATATAATACGAATCTCAGATACGAATCTCAGATTAATACTTCACAGTATATTATGAGCACCCTCGGAAACCAATAAATCCCAGTTGTCAGCTGAGCGAAGCGAAGGGTCTTTATCCCAAAATTGCACCGTAACAATGGGGAGAAGATTCTTCGCTATCGCTCAGAATGACAGTCCCGGCGCGGCTTTCGAGTTTCCGAGGGAACTCTATCATCCCCAAGGAGGGTCATTAATGTCAATTTTACCTGTCGTGAACATCCCGGAGGTCAGGCTGGGCATCGTCGCGGTCAGCAGGGACTGCTTCCCCAGAAGCCTTTCGGAGAGACGCCGCGTCGCGGTCGCGAACGAGCTTAAAAAGGCGGGCGGCGTTTACGAGTGCCCGGTCATCGTGGAAAACGAGCGGGACGTCCTGGCCGCGCTAGCCGACGTGCAAGCGGCCGGCGTGAACGCGCTCGTGGTGTATCTTGGGAATTTCGGCCCGGAAGGCCCCGAGACGATGCTGGCGCAGAAGTTCGGCGGCCCGGTCATGTTCGCCGCGGCGGCGGAGGAAACGGGCGGCGACCTTATCGACGGGCGCGGCGACGCCTATTGCGGGATGCTGAACGCTTCATACAACATCGGCCTCCGCGGCCTCAGGCCGTATATCCCCGAGTACCCCGTCGGCACGGCCCCCGAGGTGGCCCATATGATCGTGGAGTTCGAGGACGTCGCCCGCGTGCTGATCGGGGTCAAAAAGCTCAAAATCTTCGGCTTCGGCCCGCGCCCGTTCGATTTTCTCGCCTGCAACGCGCCGATCAAGCAGCTCTTCGACCTCGGCGTGGAGATACAGGAAAATTCCGAGCTGGATCTCTACGAGAGCTATATCCGGCACGAAAACGACCCGCGGATACAGGCCGTCATGGACGACATGGCCAAGGAGCTCGGCGCGGGCAACAAGATGCCCGGCATCCTGCCGAAGCTGGCGCGCTACGAGCTGACGCTCCTGGATTGGGCGGAGAACAACAGGGGCGCGAGCGACTATTTCGTGTTCGCGAACAAGTGCTGGCCCGCGTTTCAGACGCAGTTCGGCTTCGTCCCGTGCTACGTGAACAGCCGCCTGGCCTCCAGGGGGATACCCGTGGCCTGCGAGACGGACATATACGGCGCGCTGTCGGAATATATCGTCGCCCTGGCGACGCTTATGCCGCCGACGCTTCTGGACATCAACAACACCGTGCCCAAGGACATGTACGACGAGAACAAAGCCGTCATCGGCTCATATAAGCCGACCGACCTTTTCATGGGTTTCCACTGCGGCAACACGCCGATGTGCTACCTTTCGAACGGCGAAATGAAGTTCCAGCTGATAATGAAGCGCCTGATCGAGCCCGACAAGGAGCCCGACGTCAGCCGCGGGAACCTGGACGGCCGCCTGGTAAAGAGCGACGTCACCCTTTTCCGGCTCCAGGGGAGCGCCGACGGCGCGCTTAGAAGCTATGTGGCCGAGGGCGAGGTGCTCGACGTGGATCCGAAGTCCTTCGGCGGCATAGGGGTCATCGCCGTGCCGGAGATGGGCCGGTTCTACCGCCACGTGCTGATCGCCAAGCGCTATCCGCACCACGCCGGCGTCGGCTTCAAGCACGCCGGGAAGACGCTTTACGCGGCGGCGCAGCTCCTGGGCGCCTGCGACGTGGCATATAACCGGCCGGCTGGGACGAGGTATCCGGACGAGAACCCGTTCGCGTGAGGACGGGAAGCCGTTTGCGCAATGGGGGTTCCATCCCCGGTCATAAACCAATCCTGGCGGAATAACATCGGCTATGTTGATCCGCGAGATTCGTAAATCGTAGGGGACGCCGCCCTCGGCGTCCCGCAATCTGCGGCGGGCGAACACAGTTCGCCACTGCTGCGGCAATGTTTATGGAGCCGTGGTTCCATCCCCGGTCATAAACCAATCCTGGCGGAATAACAGCGGCTATGTCGATCCGCGAGATTCGTAAATCGTAGGGGACGCCGCCCTCGGCACCCCGAAATTTGCGGCGGGCTGCCGTTTGGCTGCCAATAAGACGGCGCGCCGGGGTCGGCGCGCCCTACGGACGCCGTGCGCTTTGTATGTTACCATGATATACCGGAGTGCGAAAACACTAGACTCCTCTGTCGCCGATTCGACGCTGAAACGTTCGGCGAATCGGCTCGTCGTCGGCAAATGTTTTCTGCATCCGGTATAGTCGCCGGAAATAATGTCATTGTATCGAGCATCAAGTCGAATTTCGTTCACCGTGGCGAGCCCCGCCCGTGGAGATTCATGCGTTTTACGCGCGGCCGAGGAGGAACCATATTGGCCCTGACGCTCAATGAAATTGCCTCCGGCGACGAGAAATCCGTCATCTGCGGAACCATCATGCGCACCCTCCCGAATTGGTTCGGCAACGAGGCGGCCATTGCCGGCTACGCGCGCGACGTTCGGGATATGCCGTTTTTCGCGGCTTTCGTTGACGCCGGAGAGGCAATTGTCTTTGACTATGGCGATGCAATCGGCTTCGCCGCGCTGAAAATCCACAACGAGTACACGGCGGAAGTGTGCGTAATGGGGGTGCTGCAGTCCTATCACAGGCAAGGCGTCGGCAAAATGCTGATAGAGCGGTGCGTGGAAGAGTGCAGGCGCGCGGGCCGGCTGTTTTTAACGGTCAAGACGCTGGATGAGTCAAGCGGAAGCAGAAGCTACGCCAAGACGCGGCTGTTCTATCACGCGATGGGCTTCCGTCCGCTGGAGGTGTTCCCGCTGTATTGGGACGCGGACAATCCGTGCCTGCTAATGGCGATGTATTTGGGATAAACTGACGAGTGATAGCATTTCCAACATTTTTACGGGGGCGAACTGTGTTCGCCCGCAATGCCCATTATGCTGATTATTCAGGCTGGAGAGTACCAACGGAAAATACTTTGTCATTCTGAGCCGTAGGTGAAGAATCTCTATGCCGCAGAGCGAATATGTCGGAGGGGAAAGATCTGTAACTTCGCTCAGGATGATGACGGGGCGCGGTTTTCGACTTTCCGGGGAACTCGGCTGGATCATGGGAGGTGATTGGAGTTGAAAATGACGGTCAACGGCAAAGAAATCGACAATAAATTTGTTAAGGCGCTCGGCGCTTTGATAGGTGTTATATTCGCTTTAGTGGCTGTGGCTATCGCGTTGCTTATAGTTTTGCCGATCGTCGCATTTTCATCGGCAGTTGTGATAGCTGATTTGGCGGTAGCGTTAGTTCTTTTGTTGGTTTTACTCCCTATTGCCGTCGCTGTAGGAAAGCGAAAATAGTGCGCCTGAGATCGACGACATCATCTCCGAAGCCAAAAATACAAGCAAAGGAAACGATTGATATGTCCAAAAAATACTCCATCGGCGTGGACTTCGGCACACTCTCCGGCCGCGCCGTTTTGGTCGACCTGGAAACCGGCGCGGAGGTCGCCTCCGCCGTCTCCGAATACGCCCACGGCGTGATGGACGAATATCTGCCGGACGGCGCGACGAGGCTGCCTCAGGATTTCGCGCTCCAGCACCCGCGGGACTATCTCGACGTGTTTTCGTCCGCGATCCCGGCGGTGTTAAAGGAAGCCGGCGTAAACGCGGCGGACGTCGTCGGCGTGGCCGTGGACTTCACGGCCTGCACGGTTTTGCCCGTGGACGCGGCCGGCGAGCCGCTGTGCTTCCAGAAGAGGCACGCGTCGAATCCCCACGCCTACGTGAAGCTCTGGAAGCACCACGCGGCCCAGGACGAGGCCAACCGGCTGAACGAGACGGCGGAGGCGCGCGGCGAGGCGTTTTTGAAGCGCTACGGCGGGAAAATTTCGTCCGAGTGGCTCGTGCCCAAGGCGTGGCAGATTCTGGACGAGGCCCCGGAGATATACGGGGAATGCGCCGGGATCATGGAGGCGACGGACTGGGTCACGATGCAGCTTTGCGGCGCAGAGACGCGAAGCTCCTGCACGGCCGGGTACAAGGCCATGTGGTCGAAAAAGGACGGCTACCCGTCCCCGGATTTTTACAGGGCTCTCGACCCAAGGCTCGAAAACCTGGTGAGAGACAAACTCTCCCCGGGCCTGATCCGGCCGATCGGCGCGAAGGCCGGGGAGATAACGGAAAAAGCCGCTGAACTGACCGGGCTCCTCCCCGGCACGGCGGTCGCCGTCGGCAACGTGGACGCGCACGTGTCCGTCCCGGCGGTCGGAATCTCTTCGCCCGGGAAAATGCTGATGATAATGGGCACGTCCACGTGCCACGTCATGCTCGGGAGCGAGGTTAAAACCGTGCCGGGCATGTGTGGCGTCGTCGAGGACGGCGTGATACCGGGCTTCGCCGGGTATGAGGCCGGGCAGAGCTGCGTCGGGGACCACTTCGAGTGGTTCGTCGAAAACGCCGTGCCGGAGGAATACAGGCTGGCCGCGAAGGCGGCCGGGCAAAATATACACGAATACCTGAGCGAAAAGGCCGCGCGCCTGAAACCGGGCGAGAGCGGACTTCTGGCGCTGGACTGGTGGAACGGGAACCGGAGCGTTCTGGTGGACGTGGATCTGACTGGGATGCTTCTGGGCTGCACGCTCCAGACCAGGCCGGAGGAGATATACCGCGCGCTGGTCGAGGCCACGGCCTACGGCACGCGGATGATCATCGAGACGTTCAACGAGAGCGGGGCGCCGGTGGAGGAGCTGTACGCCGCCGGGGGCATAGCGGAGAAAAACCCGCTGATCATGCAGATATACGCGGACGTGACGAACAAGCCGATCAAAATCTCCGGCTCGCCCCAGGCCCCGGCCCTCGGCGCGGCGATGTTCGGCGCGGTGGCCGCCGGGAAAGCGCGGGGCGGCTTTGACACCATCGGGGAGGCCGCGAAGGTCATGGCGAAGCTGAAAGACGTCGCGTACAAGCCCGACCCGGCCGGCGCGGCGGTTTATGACAAGCTCTACGCGGAGTACAGGATTTTGCACGATTATTTTGGCAGGGGCGGAAACGACGTGATGAAGAGGCTTAAGGCGATAAAGGCGGCGGTCCTGTAGGGGACGGCCTCCGGACGTTCCGTAAATCGGTTTGAGGCACAATGAGTGACCTCGGAAACTACCGTAAAGATTAGAAAGAAAGCAATAGCAAACGGTAAAACGAGACAAAAGCAGGAACGGCAAGGAGAAGAAAGAGG
>WQUN01000256.1 GCA_009782085.1 Bacillota bacterium | reverse complement strand
TTTGTCTCCCCAACCTCGCTGTCTCTCCTTCATCCATTTTATCATATTTCCTGCCTGAAAATCGGATTTTTCTGCTTTCCCACCCCCATCCCTTTTTTCCATTCCTTTCGCCCTTTCCCTTACCTCTTTTTGCCAAAACCGAAACTTCTGAAAACCGGCGGGTGCGGCAAATTTTCGGCAAATTTTTCGTGGTAAAATCGTAGGGACACCCACCTGGGCGTCCCGTTACCTGATTTTGCCGACAACAGCGGAACGCCGAAGGCGATGTGCAACAGCGGGACACCGAGGGCGGTGTGTATAGGAAAATCGCAGGTGACGCCGCCCTCGGCGTCCCGCTGTTATCGGAAGATTGCAATTATCAAGCTCGGCCTCGCCTCAGCGCCGGCCGCGCGTCCCAATCGGGATAATCCGGCACGATCCCCAGCCTCCAGACCGACGCGCCCGTCACCCCGAAAAGCCGCGCCAGCCGCAGCTTCTCCGCGACGCTCCGGCCGTCCTCGTACCAGAGGAACACTTTGCCGTTTTCGGCGGTGTAAATGATATACGGGTTCCGGTACGCGTCCGACCAGCCCTTTACGGTGTCCGCCTGGCTCATCCTGGCGTAGACGGTCTCCGGCGACGGAAGCACGGGTTCGGGCGACGCCACCTTGCCGTTCGCGTCGATCCTCCACCCGACGCAGGAAAAACTCAGCGCCAGCGCGATCTTGCTCCT
Source organism: Bacillota bacterium (assembly GCA_009782085.1). Taxonomy (GTDB): domain Bacteria; phylum Bacillota; class Clostridia; order Lachnospirales; family WQUN01; genus WQUN01. Next base: position 7,685 of record WQUN01000256.1, on the reverse strand, counting down.
GTCCTCCACTCCGGAGGCCGGGTCGGTGATCGCTTTCAGGACCGCGAAGACCTGCGCGATGGGGGTCAGCGCGGCGTTTTTCTGCCATTCGGTCCCGACGAAGCCGTCCATCGAAGCCGGCTCGTAATCGTGGGCCATTAATATGACCTTGTCGGCGATTTGCCCGACGGCGCGGTAATCGTAACCGTCGAAGCCCTGCCCGTTCGCGTAGGGCTGGACGGCGACGCAGAGGGACAGGCCGCGGGCTTTCAGACCCTCCGATAATTCCGCCAGGAACGCCGTAAACTGCGCCTTGGCGTCCGGGCCTTTCAACCCTTCGAAGTCGATCGTCACGCCGTCGTATGGGCTGCGCCCGATCGCGCCGTAGGAACGCGCGGCCTCGGCCAGTATCTGCGCGGCCGCGCTTGTCCGGGCCTGTCCGTCGGCGAGCAGGCCGAAAAGCCCCGACGGCGCGTCCATATACACGCCGAGGCTCGCCTTAACGCCGTTTTCGCGCGGATATTCCGCGATAAGCTCGTAAGAGTCCGGTATGCGCCACTCGTTGCCGCCGGCGGCGGAGGTGTACAGCGCGGCGCCGTTCTCCGCGTCCCATTTCATCGCGCTCCAGCCGAAGGTCACGGCGTCGAGGCCGTTTATCATGTCCTTCTGGCCGTAGGACGAGAACGCGTAGAAGCCCTGGAGCCAGGCTGTCGGCGCGTTCAGCCTGTCATAGACGCGCGTCAGCATCGCGGCGGCCTCCTCCCGCTTCGCGGCGCTTAAGGGCGCGAACCTGCCGCCGCCCACGCCGCTGATCATGCCGATGTCGGCGGCGACTGCGATATAGCCGGCGTCGTCCGTCACGTCGCTGAATGGCGCAGCCTCGGCCTGGGCGGCCTGATTGGCCAGAACGTCATAACCGAGAGCCTTCACGAGCATGACGGCCATGTCTTTGCGGAAAATCGGCGTATCCGGCGCAAACGCGCCGCTTCCGGGGGCCTCCGCGTCCGCCGTCACCCCTTGGGCTGCCGCGGCCTCCACATAGCCGTAGAACCAATCCCCCGGCGAAACGTCCGAAAACGACGGGCTGTCCGGATTTGCCGCCGCCCAGCCGAACATATTGCACAGCGCGGTCACGAACTCCGCGCGGGTGATCGTCCTGCCGTAGCCGAAAAGCCCGCCGCCCATGCCGCTCATGAGGCCGTGCTCCACGGCGGAGCTGATGGCCCCGAGGGCCCAGCTGTCCGCGGGGACGTCGGAAAAGGGGGCGGCTGCGGGCGGCTGGGGCGCGGCTTGGGAAGCGCGGGCGGGAGTAATGGGAAATATGCCAAAAATGGTCAACGCCAGGATTACTACGACAGAATTTCGAAATATCTTTTGCATACTTATTCACCGATCCCCTTCATTTGCCTCAAATATTAATGTGTATATAATGTGTATAATAAAGAAAAGCAGTAGGCCATATTCCATACCGCTGTACTATATGTATTTGTTTCGGGCTATATGGACAATGCGAGTATACTATTAAAGTATATTGAATTAAAAGTCATTTTATAAAATCAATAAATTTAATACCAAATGGGGTAATTTTCATTGGCGCCATGTACGGACTTGTGAGCCCAGCGAGAGTTCCAGCATCTTGTAATAAACCTTTTGACACCATATCCATCATATAAAAAAGATATTCATCTTCTTGGTAACCGAGTGTTACATAAGCTTCTTTGGTAAGATTATAGTAATACTCGTCGTTTATCTGTGCTTTATCATGCGCATCATAAAAATAGCTAAGTATTTTTAATTCGTTTTCATCAAGTTTTGCAACTATATCTAAAAAAGTAGCGGTAAAATCACTTTTATTTTTTAGAAAAATTGATTTAGCAAGAATTACCTTAAAATACTGTAACTTTTTATCAGAACCAATACGAATTACATGTGATATTATTTCATAAAATATATCAATAAATTGTTCACTTTTTATATATTCACTGTCAATATTTATGTCTTTGCCGGAATACTCCATCATAAAAGCTGCAAATTCACCCACGAATCTATTGATTCTATCTTGTTTAAGTCTTCCCCAATACTCAAAACAAATCTCATCCAATAGACCACCAATGAATGGAATTGTACTAAATACGCTTTTTGCAGATGAAACTAAAAACTCTTTTTCTTTATTATCCACAATAAACACTCCTCATTTTATCATTACTTTATTCATCAAGAATGGATTTTCACCGGATTAAATTTAACACATTGTCATGATTTGTCAACAGTTACAAAACAAAAATCTTCTCATTGAACTCAGCTAAATTCTGCAAATTAATTACGAAGGATACATGAGTGATAAAAACGGATAAACAAAGGATAAATGAGTGATAAAAAAGGATAAACACAAAGGATATTCGGCCCGGCCATTTTTTATGTAAGCCGGGTTCCACCCGGCTTCCTGCCGTAACGGAGAAGCGCGTCATTACCTGCCGTTTTCCGGTTTCCTGTTCAGTTTTTCGCAGCCCCTAGTAGTCTATGAACCTTATATCCGCCCCGATACTCTTCAACATCCCCTCGATGTCCTCGTAGCCGCGCTCCACGTATTTGGAGTTCAGCACCGTGGTGCGGCCCTCGGCCGCCAGGCCCGCCAGGATCAGCGCCGCGCCGCCGCGCAGGTCTTTCGCCTCCACGGCGGCGCCTTTTAGCCTCATAACCCCTTCGACGAACGCCGTCTCCCCCCTTTCGCAGAGGTGGATGTTGGCGCCCATCCGGTTTAGCTCGCTCACGTGCTTGAACCGCGATTCAAAGACGTTCTCGTCCACGACGCTGATCCCCTTCGCCACCGACAGCAGCGCCAGCGTCGGCGGCTGCATGTCGGTCGGGAATCCGGAGTGTTCTGCAGTATACTTTCAGCTCTCCCGCGTTTTTGTCAAAGACCATTTCGCGGATCACGCTTCTTATCGCCGCGCTTTTTTGGGCGGAGGTTATTTTATTGCCCGCGTCTTTGTCCGTCAACAGTCCGATCAGGTCCAAAAGGCCGAGCGCCCCGGCCTCCTCCGCCTTCTCCGCGGCTTTTGCCAGCTCGGCCTCCCGGAGCAGCGCCGCCTTCGCGCTCTCGTATTTGCGCCTGTTCTCGCGGTACTCCTCCAGCGTGTCCACGCCCTCGGAGTAGGCGGCCTTGTGCCTCCTGAGCCGTTCCTCCAGGCGCTTCATCCGCCTGCGAAGGCTCTCCGCGCCCGAATAGCCGTCCGAACCGGCCGGCACATCGGATTGCCCATCGGCTGTCCCATCGGCTAACCCACCTGCCGGCACATTGGTTCGTACATCGGCTTGCCCATCGGCTTGCCCATCTGTTCGCCCAATGGCCACCCCGGCGCCCGGCAGATACTCGCCGCCGGCGCCCTCAGCCAAGGCGCGCAGGGCCGTGTCGGCCAGAGCCTCCATGACGGCCGCGCTTGTATAGCCGGATTTGCCGCAGGCGCCGTTGGCGTATCTGGAACACCTGAAACTCCCGCGCCCCCTGTCCGAGAGGAAGCCCATCGTCCCCCCGCATGCCGCGCATTTTATCAGCCCGGACAGCCAGTGCTTATAAGAGGAAGGAGGCCGGGTCTTTTTCGCGCCGGACGGCAGCCCGCGCGCCGCGGCCTCCCAGGTCTCCCGCCCGACTATAGCCTCCTGCCTGCCCGGATAGACCCCGCCGCCGTAAAACACCGCGCCCATGTAGGCGGGGTTGGAGAGCATCCGCCTGATGTCGCGCCCCTGCCACAGGCCCCCCCTTCGCTTGAACATCCCCATGGCGTTCAGCTCCTGGGCCGTGTCGTGGCAGGAGCCGCACTCCAGGAAGCGCCGGAACGCCGTCCTCACCGCGCCGGCCTCCGCCTCGTCCACGACGGTTTCCCGGCCCGCCTTTTTGTACCCGAAGGGGGGAGGCACCTGGTAAAAGCCCTGGACGGCCTTGTACTCCATGCCGCGACGCACGGCCGCCGCGAGCTTGCGGGAGTGCATCTCGTTCAGTGCGCCCAGCATGGCGTCGGTCAGGAGAGCGCCGTCCCCTTCCGGGGTCGGCTCCGTGGCCGAAATCAGCTCCACGCCGTTTTTCCTCAAAGCGGACTTGTAGACGATGGATTCCTCCAGGTTCCTGGCAAAGCGGGACGAGTCGAACACCAGAACGGCGTCGAAGCCGCCGCGGCCGCTGTCCTCGATCATGCGCATGAACGCAGGCCGCTTGGCCGCGGAGCGCCCCGAGACGCCCTCGTCGGCGTAGCGGGCGGTCACTTTCATGCCCCTTGACGCGGCGTAGGCGCGAAGGGCGCGCTCCTGGCTGTCTATGGAACTCTCCTGTTTGTCGGTGGACATCCTCATGTACAGAGCAACGGTCATGACGCCACCACCGATCCTAAAATGGATATCAGTATATTATTCCGGCATGGGGAAATAGGCGGCTTGTTTTATTCTTTTTCCCTTCCCGTCCGGGCCTTTTTGAACATCGCGGCGATGCCCGCCAGGGTCTCGATCTCATCGGGCGTCAGGCCGCGGAACTCCCGGCGGTCAAAGGCCAGGAACTCCGCTTTTTCGTCGCGGAGCTTTTGGGAGACTATTCCGTCCATGAGGTGGCCCGCCTCTGTGTTAAGCCCCTGTGCGATCCTCATCAGCGTTTCCACGCTGGGGTTGTACCTGTCCCGCTCCACGTCTCCCAGATATGACCGGGAAAGCCCAGCTTTGGAGGCGAGATCGGCCTGCGATATGTTTTGGGATTTCCTCGCGTCTTTAATTTTCTTGCCTACGGTCATTAAGACCCAACTCCTTACATCAATTTGCGGCGTTCCGCTGCTCCTTAAAAATTTGCGCAATTTTTGACAAGGCGCCGATCTCGCTTAACGTCAAACCGTTAAAGACTTCCATGTCCAGACCCGCCGCTCTCTGGGCCGCGCCGTGCGCGCTTTCGTCTTTGTCCAGGAGATAATCGACGGTGCAGCACAAAGCCTCGGAGATATTCTCCAGGACCTGCTTGCTGGGCTGGATCTCGCCTCTTTCGTATTTGGACATGGCGGATTTTTTCACGCCGACCAATGTCCCGAGGCTTTCGCACGTAAGGCCCCTTTCCTTCCTCAGCCGTCTCAGGTTGTCCATGCGTCGCGGATTGCTTTTGCTGTCCATGGAATCCCTCCTATGTGCATTATATAGTATCCCGGGAAGACACACAATAGTTGTATCCTGAAAAGATACTATGCTTATAAAATTTACAATTTGTATATTGACAGGACTCCGCCGTGTGTGTATCATAAGTATGATAGATATACATACAAATTGTCAATATGAATCGCTCACCCGGGACAGCTTCTCTCTCATATTATTTATGGGGTGAGGATATGGCCGCGACGGCGCTGATCGGGAAAATCCGGTACCGGATAACGCTTGTCCCCGAAGACGGCGGGACAGAGGAGACGAAGGAAGACGGCGGCGGGGAGCGGGATTGGGACGGATTCGCCAGGGCCCTCGGGTACAGGAAAGCCGATCGGCGTGAGCGATCCGGCGTTTCCCGGCAATGCGAAAGAAAAACATAAGCCTGGAGGGATACGAATGATTTTTTACAGCGCGGTTTTGGCAAAAAACTGGCACGGGATTTTCATGGACACCGAAACCGGAAAGACCACCGTAATATCGAACGACGCGAAGGCGCTTCGCGATTATTATGAGCAAAATAAAGACGAAATATGGGCGGGATACGGCAGGGCCGGGCTGCGCGCTCTCAGGGCGGCGCTTCGCCAGAGCCCCGGCGGGGCCAGGATCTTTGCGTACAACATAGCCCCGGTCATTAAAAAGCGCCGGCCGGGGATCCGGAAACCCGCCAGGGCGGACGCGGCCGTGTTTCTCAGGCGGAGCCTGGCGGCCGGGATCGAGGAGTTCGCGCGCGGCCGCGCGAGGTATGTCGCAAGGCTGCGTATGCTGGAAAAATACGGCGTCGGGCCGGAATACGCCGGAAGGTCACGGGCGGCGATCCTGGCGGCCGGGATAAAAAAGAGGATTTTCAAAACCGTCCCTTGACGCGCTCCGGTAATCCGGGGTGCGGCTGCGTTCTTATGCGGCTGACCGAGCGCAGGGCCGAGGGGGCGTCCAGGAAGATGGTGCTGGCCCCCTCCTTTATCTCGCAGCCCGCCTCCTGGAGCTTCGACGTCACGGGGGTCAGGTGATCGGGCGCCACGTGGGTCAGGAGCACGTTGCCGCCGGTTATCGCCGCTGCGATGAGATAGGTCCCCGCGGTTATCCTGTCCGGCATGACCGTGTGCTCGGCCCTGCCGAGCCTCCTGCCGCCCGTGATCTCGATGCGTCCCGTTCCCGCGCCCCGCACGTCCGCGCCCATGCTGTTCAGGAATTTTTGCAGGTCTACGATCTCGGGCTCCCGCGCGGCGTTTTGGATCGACGTGTCGCCCTCCGCGCAGACCGCCGCGATCATTGCGTTTTCCGTGGCGCCCACGCTTGGGAAGCCGAGCACTATCTTCGCGCCGGAGAGCCCCTCCGTTTCGCAGTATAAAAATCCGTGTTCCTTCCGGATGTGCGCCCCCAGAAGGGTCAGGGCGGCCTCGTGCAGGTCGATGGGCCTTTCGCCTATGTCGCAGCCCCCCGGCCGGCAGATCGTCACCTTCCCGAACCTCCCGAGGAGCCCGCCCATGAACAGCGTCGACGAGCGCATTTCCCTGACGAGCTCCTCCGGCACTTCCCATCTGCACGCCGGGGCGGAGTTGACGATCATGGTCGAGCCCTCGGTCTTCACGGAGCAGCCGAGGCTTTTCAGAATTGCGACGGTGGTAAGCGTGTCGGATATCATCGGACAATTGTGTATTACGCTTTCGCCCTTGTTTATAACGGTTGAAGCCAAAATCGGGAGGACGGCGTTTTTGCCGCCGGTTATCCGGAGCCGGCCGCTCAGCCGTTTTCCTCCCAAAATCTGGTATTCGCCCATATAAATCACCACCTCCACGTCTTTGAAGCCCAAAATCCTCCGGCTTCAAATATGTTTCAATATATGCGCGTTAAAATGGGCGTGTGAAATACATACGGTATTTTGCCGCCGGATTCCCTCGCAAAGCGGGGAAACGCGGCTTCCCGACAAAAGGTCTTGACATAATGACGGAAATACAATACAATAATATAGCACGTGATAACAATGCATAACTGCCGGACAAGGGGGGATATTTGTGGGTTTGACGCGGCCGGAGATTTTATTGGCCGAAAACGCGACGGGAGGGCTGAGGGACGAGCCTTTGCCGAGACGCCGGTGTGCGGCCTGCGATTCGGGACTCCATGACTTTGACGGTTTTTTTGACATCTATGGAGAGCTGTTTTGCGCGGAATGCGCGTACAGGATGTTTTACCGGATATTTCCGAATTAAAACTTGATGCGCGGAGGCGAAGCTATGACCGCAGAGCAGTTGGCCGATACGATATGCTGGGAGTGCGCAAACGCGAACGGCAACGGATGCGGCTGGTTCAGGCGGCATTCGCCGGTCCCGGGGTGGACCGCCGAGAAAAGCTTCATCGGCGACAACGAGGACTTCGGCGAGTCGTTCCGGGTGCTAAGGTGCCCGGAATTCGAGAGGGGCAAGGCGGCCAGGAAAAAATAGTAAGGAACTGTCCAGAAATAAACTGATCAAATATTTTTTTGAAACGCCGTAGAAGCGTTCGTCGTTTCAAAAAAATGTGCATGTTATTTCTGGACAGTT
>WQUN01000255.1 GCA_009782085.1 Bacillota bacterium | reverse complement strand
GGCGGCTCCGCTTCGGGCAACGTGTTCCCAAATGGCTCAGTTTCATATAACGGTTCCGTAAGCGCCGCCGGACAGTCGCGGGACGTCTCCGGCTCCGGAATCGCCGCGCAGGACAGTCAGGCGCTGGTCGACGGTTCCGCCACGGGCAACAATGCCGGCGGCGGCTCCACTTCGGGCAATAATGCCGACAGCGGTTCCGCTTCGGACAACGTGTCCCCAAATGGCTCTGTTTCATATAACGGCTCCGGAAGCGCCGCGCAGGACAGTCAGGCGCTGGCCGGCGGCTCCGCCACGGGCAACAATGCCGGCGGCGGCTCCGCCTCCGGCAACGCGGCCGCGAATGGCTCCGTCTCATATAACGGTTCCGGCAACGCCGCGCAGGACAGTCAGGCGCGGGCCAACGGCTCCGCATCTGTCAACACTGCCAACGGCTCCGCTTCAGACAACGGGGCCGCTCCGTCCGCGGCCGCTCAGACCGGCTCAAAACCACCGTCCGGCCCCGCCCCGCAGCCCGCGCCGTTCAAAATCGACAGGATCGAGGACAACCAAAGCCTCCTGGCGGTCGGCGGCGTGCTCGGCATAGACGACGTGATCCTCCAGCCGGAGACGGACATGTCCGATTTCTCCGTCGGGAAGGAGGCGGTCACCATCGCGGACATGAGCAAGCTCCGGGATCTGAACTATCTCCGGACGTCGTTTTATACGGTTGCCAAGGAAACTGCGCTGACCGCCGAGGATTTCGACGCGGACAGCTTCGTTCAAACCGGCCTTAAAATCGACAACAGCGTGCCGGGGCCGAAAATCCTGATTTTCCACACACATTCCAGCGAGATGTACGCGGACAGCGACCCGAACGACCCGACGGACGGCGTCGTGGCGGTGGGCGAGAAACTGGCCGACGTTTTGCGGACCAAATACGGCATAGAATGCCTGCACGACACGGGACAATACGACATGGTGGACGGCGTGCACACTGTCATGGGCGCATACGAGCGGATGGAGCCGGAGATAGAGAAGATACTGGCGGCGAACCCGTCCATCCAGGCCGCCGTCGATTTGCACAGGGACGGCCTCACGGACGAGAGCATAAAGCTCGTGACCACGGTAAACGGCGTCCCGACGGCCCAGATCATGTTCTTCAACGGGCTTTGCAAATTGAACAAAAACGGGGTCCTGACGCCTATAGAGGGGCTTCCGAACCCGTATATACAAACGAACCTGGCGTTTAGCTTCATGGCCCAGCTGGAGGCGAACGCGCTCTATCCGGACTTCACGCGGAAGATATACCTGAACGCGTACCGCTACAGCCTGAACATGCTCCCGAAGTCCATGCTGATAGAGGTCGGCGCGCAGACGAACACCAAGCAGGAGGCCCTGAACGCCATGTATCCGCTGGCGGACGTGCTGGCGGCGGTGCTGAAGTGAGTCTTATGCTTTATCCTTCTTTTTCTCTCCGACGGCGATCGCCAGCGTGAACCCGTCGGCCCGCCCGGCCCCGTTTTCGAGCAGAACCCGCGCGCACGCGGATATCGTTTCGCCGGTGGTATATACGTCGTCGAATATGATGTAGGATCTCGCGGCGGGAACGCGGCTTTTGCCGGCCTTGAATGCGTCCCGGACGTTGTTCGCGCGGGCGGCCGGGCCGAGCCCGCTCTGGGGCTTCGTGTCGGACACGCGCGCGAGACAGTCCCTGTCCACCGGCACGCCGGTCAGCCCCGACACCGCCAGGGCGAGTTCCTCCGCCTGGTTGTAGCCGCGCTCTTTCTTTTTCCGCGGGTACATCGGCACGGCGGCGAACGCGTCCGCGCCGCGCCAGAACTCCGGCCCGATCCGCCCGCAGATCATCCGCGCGAGCCCGACGGCGTACCTTGGCCGCCCGCCGTACTTGAAGCGGTGGATCAGTTCCCGGACGACCGGGTCATACGGGAAGAAAGCGGTGTTTTTCCCGAAAAAGCGTTCGCGGCGGGCGCAAGTCCGGCACAGCGCGCCGGCCTCGGCGTTCCCGCCCCCGTACCCTTTGTTGCTCTCGTTCCCGCCGTTGCCCTTGCCACCGTACCATTTGTTGCCCTTGCCGCTGCCCTCGTACCTCTCGTTGCACTCGTACCCTCCGTTGCACTCGTCCCCGCCCTCGTATCCTTCGTTGCACTCGCCCCCGCCGAGGGGTTTTCCGCACTTTTCGCAGACCGGCCCCGAAATCGGGACAAGCAGCGGCGCGCAGTTGCGGCAGACCCAGTCCGCCGCGCCGAATTCCAGCAGGTTTTCGCAGACCATGCAGCGGTTCGGATATACGCAGTCGAGAAAAACGGAGGCCAGACGCCGGGCGGAGGAGGCCAGGGATGGGGAGACCGGCATGGACAGGCACCTTCTTAATGTATCTGAGTTTTCACGGAAGCTCGGATGCCACATTCACTAGTCATCCTGAGCGAAGCGAAGGATCTTTCGCCTCTATTTCAAAAACATGATTCTTCGGCTACGCCTCAGAATGACAGAGGATATATTCGCGGATATTCTATCTGCACAACCGCGGCTTTTATATGCGTCCCTTAAAGAATTCCTCATATTCCTCGTCCGGTATGTATTCCAGGATGTCCTCCGTGGTGCAGTCCAGCGCGCGGCAGATTTTGTCCAGATTTACAACGTTCACTCTTTTTGTTTTTCCGTGATACATCCCGTTAATTGTAGCGGGGCGGATTTTGGTCCTTTTGCACAATTCCATTTGCGTCATATTAAAATCGCGCAGGATACTAGCAAGCCGGAATACGATCATAAAACCCCCCCCGTAAAGGGATTTTATCACGCGCCGTAATTATATTACTCCAGCAGTAGAATCATGAATTATGCAAAAAAAGGAGCGCCGCTATATAGCTATTCAACTTGCAAATAACCACATTGTCATTCTGAGCGAAGCGAAGAATCTTCAGACCCTTCGCTTCGCTCAGGGTGACAGATGAAAAGGTCATTTTTAAGTTGAACAGCTA
>WQUN01000254.1 GCA_009782085.1 Bacillota bacterium | reverse complement strand
ACCGAAGTGCGAAAACATTAACCTCCTCTGTCGCCGACACGCCGCTGAAGCGTTCGTCGTGTCGGCTCGTCGTCGGTAAATGTTTTCGCACTTCGGTATATGTGAAATTATAAAACGGCCTCCGTTATCCTCGCCCCCGCGCTCCCGTCCCTGAACCGTATCGTCACGTCCATCCCCGCCGCGACCCCGCCGGCCGACGAGATGACCGTCCCGTCCGGCCCCTCCACCGCCGCAAACCCACGCTCCAGCGTCCGCATCGGCGACAGATGCTCCAGGGCCGAGGCGCGGTTCCCAAGCGCGCCGCGCCCGCGTTCCAGGCGGCCGTTCATCGCGGCGGCCATGCGCCCGTTCAGCGCGGCCACGTACGCCTCCGCGTTCCGCACGGGCTCCAGCGGGCGCTTCAGAACCGGGCGGCCGGCCGCGCGCGCGAGGCGCTCCCTGGACGAGGCCAGCTTACGCTCCAGCGAACGGTTCAGCATTCCGTAAAGCCCTGCCACGTCGCCGCGAAGGCCCTCTTTGGCCGAGGCCAGCTTACGCTCCAGCGAACGGTTCAGCATTCCGTAAAGCCCTGCCACGTCGCCGCGAAGGCCCTCTTTGGCCGAGGCCAGCTTGCGCTCCAGCGAACGGTTCAGCATTCCGTAAAGCCCTGCCACGTCGCCGCGAAGGCCCTCTAAGGCGGGAACGGCGGCCGCCGCGGCCGCGCTGGGCGTCGGCGCGCGGAGGTCGGCCGCGAAGTCGGCGATGGTCACGTCCGTCTCGTGCCCGACGGCGGAGATGACCGGTATCCCGGACCTTCGTATCGCCCGGGCGACCGTCTCCTCGTTGAACGGCCACAGATCCTCCGCGGACCCGCCGCCGCGGCCGAGGATTATCACGTCGGCTTTCCCCCACTCGTTCGCCATGCCGAGCGCCGCGGCGATTTCCCCGGCGGCGGAGCTCCCCTGCACCAAGGCGGGGATGAGGACGAGTTCCACCGATGGGTTCCTGCCCCGCGCGACGGTGATTATGTCCCGCAGGGCCGCGCCCGTGGGCGAGGTTATGACCGCGACGGTTCCGGGGTTGCGCGGGATCGGCCTTTTCCGCGCCGCGTCGAAAAGGCCCTCCCTTTCGAGCTTTTCCTTCGTCTGCTCGAAAGCCAGGGCCAGGCTTCCCTTGCCGAGCGGCTCCATGACCTCCGCGTACAGCTGGTAGAGCCCCGTCTTTTCGTAGAGGGACACGTGCCCGCCGACGATCACGCTCATGCCGTCCTTGGGCGCGTACTCCGGCACGTGCTGGCGGAACATGACGCACTGTATCGCCGCGGCCTCGTCTTTTAGCGAGAAGTACCAGTGCCCGGAGCCGTGCCGCTTGAAGTTTGAAATCTCGCCGCGTATGAATATGTCCCCGAGGAAAACGTCCTCCTCCAGGACCATCTTGATGTAGCGGTTGACCTGGGACACGGTCAGTATCCTGCGGTTCGCGGGGCCGCTCATCCGGGCGCGGGCCTTTTCCCGCCCGCTTCCGCCTGAGCGGGATTATTGGTATTTCGTTCCCTAGGGCATCCACCGGCGGGCTTTTTCCCGCCCGCCTCCGCCTGAGCGGGATCATTGGCATTTCGTTCCCTAGGGCATCCCCCGGCGGGCTTTTTCCCGCCCGCCTCCGCCTCCGCCGCGATCTTCCCCAGGATGCCGTTGACAAAGGCCGGCGAGTCGTCCGTCCCGTACTCCCTCGCCAGCTCCACGGCCTCGTTGATGGACGCGCGCACCGGCACGGCGTCCGAATACAGTATCTCATAGGCGGACAGCCGCATGACCGCCAGGTCCGTCCCGGCCAGCCGCCCTATCTCCCAGCCCTCCGAGAACCTGGCGATGAGCCCGTCGACGGCCTCCAGGTTCCGGGCGACGCCGAAGAACTCGTCCCGTATGAAGTTTTGCTCGTCCTCCGGGACGTCCTTGCCGGACAGGAGGCTTTCCATCAAAAAGTCCAGGTCGTCCCCGGAATGGAACGGAAGCGAGAACACCAGCTCGAAGGCGCGCTTTCTTGCCGTTCTTCGGCTCATAACTGCGTCTCGCGGCTGAAGCGTTCCTTGCCGGCGACGACGCCGGACACTGTCACGCGCACCTCGGAGACAGTCAGCCCGGTCATCGTCTCCACGGCGACTTTCACGCGCTTCTGCACCTCCGCCGAGACTTCCTGTATCCTGTGGTCGAATTTTACGACGAGGTCGACGGAGATGACCGCGTCCGCGCCGCCGACCTCGACGCTGACACCCTTGGCCAGGTTTTTCCTGCCGAGCATGTCGGAGATGCCGCCGACTATGCCGCCGCCCATGCCCGCCACGCCGTCGATCTCCAGGGCCGCCGTGCCCGCGATCGTGGCGATGACCTCGTCCGCGATCTGGATCTGCCCGATCCCCGCGTCCGTCTTGATTTCGATCATGCGAATCCTCCGTTCTGGAAGCTGGAAACTGGAAACTGGAAGCTGGAAACTGGAAACTGGAAACTAGAAACTGGAAACTGGAAACTGGAAGCCTGGAGCCTGGAAAAGGCAAAAGCAAAGGCCGAAGCTGTCAGTTGTCGGTTCTTTTTCCAGGCTCCTTGTTCTAGTACAGCATATCAAAAATAGTTAGGCTGTATGTCATCCTGAGCGAAGCGAAGGATCTTAAGATTCTTCGGCTTCGCCTCAGAATGATTATGCGGTTATTTTCAGGTTGAACGGCTATATCATGTCTTTTTCCAGGCTCCAGCTTCCAGCTTCCAGGTTCTAGTTTCTAGTTTCTAGTCTCTAGTCTCTAGTTTATGCCATTATAGCAAATTCAACACTGTTTGCAAGCTCTCCATGCTTCCGGGACGCGGCAAATTTTCATGGTATATCTGTTACTTAAAAATGATCTTTTCATCTGTCGCCCTGAGCGATCTTTTCATCTTTTACCCTGAGCGATCTTTTCATCTGTCACCCTGAGCGATCTTTTCATCTGTCCCCTGAGCGATCTTTTCATCTGTCACCCTGAGCGAAGCGAAGGGTCTAAA
>WQUN01000253.1 GCA_009782085.1 Bacillota bacterium | reverse complement strand
AACTGTCCAGAAATAACATGCACATTTTTTTGAAACGACGAACGCTTCTACGGCGTTTCAAAAAAATATTTGATCAGTTTATTTCTGGACAGTTCCTAAAATTAGAGTTCCTTTTGTTGTAGGGCGCGCCGACCCCGGCGCGCCGCCACTCAATTTGCACTATTTGCAATGAATATTGTTGCAAGCTCGGCGCGCCGCGGTCGGCGCGCCCTACATTCGTTGTGCAATTTGTATGTTCATGCGTTTGTCGTGACGCGGGAGGTCGATTTCGTGGACAAAAAACAAATAATATCCTACGCCGACGAATTATTCGCCGCCGAGCGCTCGCGCCGTCCTATACCGCCGATAACCGGCCGCGATCCGTCGTTTACAACGGACGACGCCTACGCCGTCCAGCTCGAAAACGTCCGCCGCGCGCTCTCCATGGGCCACACGGTCTCAGGAAAGAAGATCGGGCTGACCTCTTTGGCGATGCAAAAACAGCTGGGCGTGGACGAGCCGGACTACGGGCATCTGTTCGCCGCGATGGACTGCGCGGACGGCCTCGTGGACGCCGGCGCGCTGATATTGCCGAAGATCGAGGCGGAGCTGGCCTTCGTGCTGAAAAAAGACCTGCGCGGCGGGAAAGTCACGCCGGAGGACGTGGAGGACGCCACTGAATACGTGGCCGGCGCGTTCGAGATCGTGGATTCCCGCGTGGCGGACTGGAAAATCAGGCTTCCGGACACCGTGGCCGACAACGCCTCGTCCGGCCGATATATGCTGGGCAGTATAAAGCTCTCGCCCAAATCGGCCGACCTGGCCGCCGTCGGCATGAAACTCTATAAAATCGAGGGCGCGAACGCGGTCCTGATGAACGAGGGCGTCGGAGCGGCTGTTCTGGGCGATCCACGCATATCCGTGGCGTGGCTGGCGAACAAGCTCTGGGGCTACGGCGTGGCGCTCATGGCCGGGGAGGTCGTGCTGTCCGGGGCGCTGTCCGCCGCGCCTTCCGCCTTAAAAGGCGACGTTTTCCGGGCGGAGTTCACCGATTTCGGGAGCTTGGAGGCTAGGTTCGTATGAGCAAGGTGAAAGTGGGGATCATCGGGCCGGGCAACATCGGCGCCGATCTGATGTATAAGGTTTTCAGGAGCGGGAACCTCGAAATGGGCATGATGGCCGGCATCGTGGAGTCCGAGGGCATAAAGCGCGCGGCGTCTTTGGGCGTGCCGGTCTCCGTGGAGGGCGTAAAATCCATAACCGCGCAAACGGAAATCCGTATCGCCTTCGACGCCACCAGCGCCGCCGCCCACGTCAAATTCAACGGGCCGGCGCTGAAAGAGGCCGGCATAGTCTCGATCGACCTGACGCCCGCGGCTCTGGGGCCGTACTGCGTGCCCTGCGTGAACCTGGCGGCGCTGCGCGCCGAGCCGGATATCAACATGGTGACCTGCGGCGGCCAGGCCACGATCCCGGTCATACACGCGATAGAACGCGTCGCCGGGGCGGCCTACGCCGAAATAGTGGCCTGTATCTCCTCCAAAAGCGCCGGCCCCGGGACCAGGGCCAATATGGACGAATTCACGGAGACGACCGCGAAGGCCATAGAAACCGTCGGCGGAGCCGACAGGGGCAAGGCCATCATCGTGCTGAACCCGGCGGAGCCGCCGCTTATGATGACCAACACGATCCTGGTGAGGGTGAAGGACCCGTCCGTCGGCCTGGAGCGCATACGCGCCTCCATCGACGGGATGGTGGCGGAATTGAAGGCGTATGTGCCCGGGTACCAGCTCCGCGTGCCGCCGATGCTGGACGGCGATAAGGTGACCACCATCGTCCAGGTGCGGGGGCAGGGGGACTTCCTGCCGGATTATTCCGGGAACCTGGACATAATCAACTCGGCGGCGATAGCGGCCGCGGAGCGCATAGCCGCCGGGATGCTCGGCAAAGACGGAGGCGCGTGACATGGCTTTTGTGACATTGGTGGACATGACCATGCGGGACGGAAGCCACGCCCTGCGCCACTCCTACGACTGCGGCCAGGTGGCGGCTATCGCGGAGGGCCTGGACCAGGCCGGCGTTCCGATTATGGAGATCTCGCACGGGGACGGCCTGGGCGGGTCCAGCTATACATACGGTTTTTCCAAGACCAGCGAGTTCGACCTGATCCGGGCGGCGGCCTCCAGGGTGAAGCGCTCCAAAATCGCGGCGCTTCTGCTTCCGGGCATCGGGACGATCGAGGACCTGAAACGCGCCAAAGACGCCGGCGCGACGGTGGCGCGCGTGGCCGCCCACGTGACGGAGGCCGACGTGAGCGCCCAGCATATCGCGGCTGCCAAGGAAATGGGCATGACGGCCGTCGGCTTTTTGATGATGGTGCATATGGCAAGCGCGGAAACGGCTGCGTCCGAGGCCGCGAAGATGGAGAGCTACGGCGCGGATTACTTGAACATGGCTGATTCGGCCGGGTATCTCATGCCGGAGGGGGTGGCGGAACGCGTGAAGGCGGTGCGCTCCGCCGTGAAGATACCAGTCGGCTGGCACTCGCACAACAACCTGGCGCTGGCGATGGCCAACACCTTGGCAGCCGTGGACGCGGGGGCGGAATATCTGGACGCTACCTTGCGCGGCATGGGCGCGGGGGCCGGGAACACCCAGCTGGAGGTGCTCGCCGGCGTGCTGAAGCGCCGCGGCGTCGAGACGGGGACGGACTTCTACAGGCTGATGGATCTGGCCCGCGACGTGGTGGACCCGCTGTTGCAGCGTCCCCAGGTCGTGGACAACGGCTCGCTGATGCTCGGCTACGCGGGCGTTTACTCCTCTTTTTTGCTGCACGTGTACAACGCCGCGGACAAGTATAAGCTGGAGCCGAGGGACATTTTGGTGGAGCTGGGCCGGCGCGGCATGGTCGGCGGCCAGGAGGACATGATAATCGACGTGGCTTATCAGCTCAGCCAAGCCGGAGTTTCATAGAAGGGGTTGAACCTGAACATATTTCAGATAACCGTAAGGGAAACCGGGGAAACCTTCCCCTGCAAGCCGGACGAGACGGTGCTGGCGGCCATGCTGCGCTCCGGGCGCGGGCCGTTCGTCTGCGGCTGTTTCGGCGGCGGCTGCGGGATCTGCCGGATGAAGATCTGCGCCGGGGAATACGAGAAAGTGAAGCGGATGAGCCGGGCGCACGTAAGCGAGGACGACGAGAAAAACGGCGTCGCGCTCCTATGTTGCGTGCGGCCCCGCGGCGACATGGTAATAACCAAATTATCATAAACCATTATAATGGGAGGGAAAGATCATGGGCTTTTTCGGAACACTTAGGCCGGGCCTCGTGCAGATGCGCGTTTTGGACCTGGACAAGACGCTGGACTTCTACACGAACGTCCTTGGCCTGGACGAGGTCGGCAGGACGGCGGACGGCCGCGTCATGCTGAAAGGCTTCGACGAGTTCGACCACCACAGCGTCACTCTCCGCCTGGCGGACGAGGCGGGCCTGGACTATGTGGCTTTTAAGGCCGCCTGCCCGGACACCCTGGAGGAACTCAAGGCAAAGACCGTTGCCTTCGGCTACCAGGTGACGGAACTGCCGGCGAACGGCGAGCAGCCCGGTTTCGGCAAGCGCTACAGCTTCAAAATTTCGACCGGGCATACGTTTCAGATCTATTCCGACGTGGAACTGGCGGCCAAAGGCCCCCAGATCAAGAACCCTGACATCTGGACGACGCCGCCGCGCGGGATGAAGGCCCAGCGCATGGACCACTTTTTGCTCTACGGGCCGAACGTCGCCGAGGCGGAGAGGTTCTTGAAGGAAGTCTTCGGCATGTACGTGCCGGAAGTCTGCAACGCTCCGGACGGCAGCAGGGTCGCCGCATGGATCACTGGCAGCAACAAGCCCCACGACCTGGCCTTTGTGGAATACCCCAAGCCGGGCAAGCTCCACCACCTGGGCTTCTATCTCCAGGACTGGCGCGACGTCGGCGACGCGGCCGACCTGATAGCCATCAACCATCTTAAACTCGACATCGGGCCGACGCGCCACGCCATCACGCGCGGCCACTCCATCTACTTCTGGGAGCCCTCCGGCAACCGTATCGAGGTCTACGCGGGCGGCTACACGGCCTACCCGGACAACCCGCAGCGTGTCTGGGACTTCGACCAGCTCGGCAGGGGGCTGTTCTACTTCTCCGGGGAACTGATCCCGAGCTTTTTGGAGATTGTGACCTGATAAAAAATTAAAAAGGAACGGGCCGGCGGGGGATTCCGCCGGCCCGGCTTTTGTGTATGCATGTTTTCTGTATAAATATGCAACACAATCATATGTTGACTTTCCGCAAGAAATGGTTTATACTCACTGCGTTGCGCGGGAGGTGAGCAAATGGCAAATATCAAGTCGGCCAAGAAGAGGATCAAGGTCATCGCGAAGAAGACGCTTCGGAACAAGATGATCAAGTCGAGGACCAAGACCGAGATCAAAAAGGTGTTGACCGCCGTAAAAGCGGGGGCGCCGGACGAAGCGCGCGCGGCGCTTCAGAACGCTACGCGCTACATCGACAAGGCCGCTTCCAAAGGCGTTTATCATAAAAACAACGCGTCGCGGAAGAAATCGAGGCTTTCGAAACTTGTCAACAAAGTCGGCGCGTAGCCGCGGATTTTCAGGGCTCGGCAAATCGGGCTGTTTCATGTATAAGATGAAACAGCCGTTTTTGTATATTTTTCATGAATCCCAATATTTGGAGGATCCCATGATTTACACTCAATTCGGAAACACCGGCGTCTCGCTTTCGAGGCTTGGCTTCGGGGCCATGCGCCTGCCGATGAAGGAGATCGGCGGCAAGAAGGCCGTGGACGAGGATCTGGCCGTGCCGCTGATGCGCAGGGCGTTCGAGCTCGGCGTAAACTATGTGGACACCGCGCCCTACTACTGCGACAGCATGAGCGAGCCCGCCGTGGGCAAAGCCGTCAAGGGCCTCGAGGGAAAGGTCTACGTCTCGACGAAGTATCCGCAGAAGGAGGCCACATACGACGAGTTCATGGTCAGGCTGGAAGAGTCACTGAAAAAGCTGGACAGGGATTTCATAGATTTTTACCACTGCTGGGGTTTCGACAGGGAGAGCTTCGGGAAATTCACCGCCCCGGGCGGCGCCGCCGAGGCGGCAGCAAAGGCCAAAGAGCAGGGGATGATAAAACGCCTGTCCTTCTCGTACCACGGCAAGCCGGAGGACATGAGCCTTCTCGCGGATTCAGGGCTGTTCTGCTCCGTACTGGTGCAATATAACCTGCTCGACCGCTCGTATGAGGACGCCATTGCCTATGCCCACGGGCGCGGCCTCGGCGTCGTGATAATGGGCCCAGTCGCCGGCGGGCGTCTCGGCGGGCCCAGCCCCGCCATCGCCGCGCTGCTGAAGGAAAAGTCCCGAAGCTCCGCGGAAACGGCTCTGCGGTTCGTCATGTCGAACCCGAACGTGCATGTGGCGCTCTCCGGCATGGAGAACATCGCCATGGTGGAGGAAAACGTCAGAATCGCCCGCATGGACGGCCTTTTGACCGAGGCCGAGAGGCGGGCCGTCAAAGAGATGATGGAGGAGAACAAGCGCCTCGCGGAGCTCTACTGCACCGGCTGCCGCTACTGCATGGACTGCCCCGAGGGCATCGACATCCCCAGTATCTTCTCGCTGATGAATTACCACAAGATCTACGGGCAGACCGAATACGCCAGGGACAACTACAAGCGGATCGTCAACGGAACGTCCTGGGAGAAATCCAAGCCGGCGACGGCCTGCGTGGAGTGCGGGGCCTGCGAGGCCAAGTGCCCGCAGAAGATAGAGATAATAAGACAGTTGAAGGAGACGCACGAAGCGCTGTATGAGGGGTAAATTATTTTTAATTTGGATCGGCTGAAACACTGTCCGATGTTAAAAATTCTTCCCCCAGCCTGTTATAAATCCCCCCCAGATACCTCAGCCCCTCTGCCACCTCCGGCGTCAGCGCGTCCTCTTTGAACCTGAACCGCCAGTTGCCCGCGGCCACGCCGGGGGTGTTCATGCGGGCTTCGCTCCCGAGGCCGATGACATCCTGGACCGGGACGATCGCGCGCTCCGACGTGGAGGCGAACGCCTGCCTGATCAGGTCCCAGTTGATATCCTCGCCGGAGACGTTCAGGTACCGGCGGACATGGTCACTTTCCGCATCGCCGGCGCCGGCGTACCAGCCCCTGGCGGTGTCGTTGTCGTGGGTGCCGGTGTAGATCACGGAGTTCGTGTCGAGGTAGTTGTGGGGCAGGTGAGTGTTGGCGCTGTCCGAGCCGTAGGCGAACTGCAGAACCTTCATGCCCGGAAGGCCGGTGTATTCGCGGAGGGCGTGGACTTCCTCGGTGATTATGCCCAGGTCCTCGGCGATGATCGGCAAGCCGGCCGCCCGGCATGCGCCGGCCGTTTCGCTTTGCCCGCGCGCGAGGCTTGGAGGTTCATCTGTGCGCCGCTGAGTTCCGAACGCGCGGTTAAGCGCGTCGAAAAAGTCCTCGCCCGGGCCTTTTTCCCAGCCGCCGTTTATGGCGGTCTTTTCGCCGTAGGGGATGGCCCAGTAGGACTCGAAGCCGCGGAAATGGTCGATCCGAAGTATGTCCACGATCCCGAGGGCGTGGCGGACGCGGCCGATCCACCACTCGTACCCGGTCTTCGCGTGCGCGGGCCAGTTGTACAGGGGATTGCCCCAGAGCTGGCCGTCCTCGCTGAAATAGTCTGGCGGCACGCCGGCCACGGACGTGGGATAGCCGTTTTCGTCCAGGAAAAACAGGCCGGGCGACGCCCAGACGTCCGACGAGTCCATCGCCACGAAGATGGGGATGTCGCCGATCAGCTCGATTTTGGCCTCGTTCGCGCGGGCCTTGACCAAATTCCACTCCCTGAAAAACTCGTATTGCAGGAATTTCACAAACCCGACGCGCCAGGCGAGACGCTCCGCCCACTCGCTTACCGCTTTCGGCTCGCGGGCGGCTAAAGCCTTCGGCCAGCTGTTCCAGACAGCGCCGAAGTAATAGTCGTCGATCTGATTGTCGGTCAGGTATTTTTTGTTATTTTCCTTATAGGTCAGGTATTCCGCGGTTTCCCCGGCGAAGCGGCGCTCTGCGATAAAGTGCTCTTTCAGGGCCGCGAACAGGGCGTAGTCGTCGAGCCAGAAGCGGTTCCGCGCGCAAAACCGCGCGAAATCGGCCCCGCGTCCGGCGTCCGCGTCGGACTTAAAGGCGGAGTAAGCCTTCTCAAAGAGCCTCATTTTGAACGGGATGACCTCGCCGTATTCGGCCTCCGTCTCCGGGAAGGCGGGTATGTCCGCGAAATCCTCTTCCGCAAGGTATCCGCGCTCGTAGAGGATATCCGGGCTGATGAGATAGTGGTTCCCGGCGAAGGTGGAAAAACTCTGATACGGCGAGTCGCCGAAGCTGGTCGGCCCCAGCGGCAGGACCTGCCAGAGCCGCGCCCCGGCGAGTTTCAGGAAATCTATGAACGTTTCGGCGTATCCGCCCAGGTCGCCGATGCCGTACGGCCCCGGGAACGAGGTTATATGCGCCAGAATGCCGAAGGATCTGCTGGGTGTCATGTAAAAATATCGTCTCCTCGCTTCGGTGGGAGCATAAAACCTGTATTCAGACAATGCGGCCGCGCCGAATACAGGTTCCGTGTCGTTACGGATGAGGAAAACATTGTCCTCCTCTGTCGAAGGCATACCGGAATGCGAAAACATTAACCTCCTCCGTCGCCGATTCGCCACTGATGCGTTCGTAGAATCGGCTCGTCGTCGGCAAATGTTTTCTGCATCCGGTATAAATGTTTTCCGCGTCCGGTATAAGTTATTCCTTTCCTTTTGTATCCTCGAGAAGTTCCTTAATGATTTTCCTGAGCGCCTCATAATCGCCTTTGGAGATCATTTCGTCGATAAAGAGAAGTATTGCCTTGAACTCCACCCTTGTCATATAAGGACCTCCTTATAGAGAATGTAACAGCGTGTTCCTTACGGAGTCGCAGTCGCCGCCGCGTCGGCGGCAGTGGCGGTTGCGGCGGCGTCCCCGCTGGGCGCGGGCGTGGCCGTCGAGAAGTTCGGCACAAAGCCGTCGACCGCGGGTATGGTGACGGTCAGAGCCTTGTTGACGCTGTTGATGGACAGATTGATCTGCATATCCACCGTCTTGGTCGCGCTTCCGCCGCCGGTCATCGTCTCGTCGAAGGTCACGTCAAAGCTGAGGGAGACGGCGATGCTTTTCACGACGTTGGCCGCGTCGGTGTACATCACATAATCCAGCGATTTCAGCTTGGCGTCGGGTTTCTGCGTCCAATTGGTCTGCACGGCGGTTACGGTGTTAAATAGGGCGTCCCGGGCGCTGTCCGTTAGGACCGCGGTGTACTGGTAGCCGTCCGCCGTCACGGCCCTGGACATGCCCTGTACCTGGGCGTTGGCGTTGGCCGTGGGACGCGAGCTCATTTTACTGAGCAGGCCAAGCT
>WQUN01000252.1 GCA_009782085.1 Bacillota bacterium | reverse complement strand
ATACTGCCGTCTTTGATAAACCCCTGGTATGTGTTCATGATGCGGACTTTTTTCCGTCAGATACCGGAGGAGATACACGACTCGGCGGTCGTGGACGGCGCCAACGAGTTCCGGTTCCTGTTTACCATGCTGATCCCCCTCTCCAAGCCCGTTCTGGCCACGGTATCGCTGTTCATTTTTCTTGGGAAGTGGAACGAGTGGTTTGTCCCGACGCTCTATATATCCAACCAAAAGCTGATAAGCCTGCAATACCTGCTCCAGAGGATAATGAGCAACATCCAGATGCTACAGGACACGTCCCGGCGCACGGGCATATCTCTGACGGGACTCTCAAAAATCCCGACGGAGACGGTCCGAATGGCCATGGCAGTGGTCGTGGCGGGGCCCGCGCTGGTCATCTTCCCGTTTTTCCAGAGGTACTTCGTGCGCGGCCTTACGGTAGGTAGCGTTAAGGGTTAAGACCCTTTTCACTATATATTACAAATACGACAAACAGTAAAGGAGACTTGAGTATGAAAATGAAATTAAAGCAAAAGTTCGGCATACTGGCATGCGCCATGATCCTGGCCGCCGTGCCGGCCGGCTGCGGAAGCGCGAACTCCGGCGGCGCCGCGACGCCCGCGCCAAAGGTTCAGACCGAAGCGGCCGCGCAAACCGAGACGCCCTCTCAGGCCCCGGCGCAGACCCCGGCGGCCATGCCGACACTGACCTGGTTCATGCCGGGCAACCCGGAGAGCGATATCGACTCTGTCAACGCCGCGGCGAGCGCGATTTCAGCCGCGAAGATCGGAGCGAATATCCAGATGAACATCATCGACTGGGGCTCCTATCACGACCAGATACAGATGAAAATGGCGTCCTCGGCGAATTTTGACCTCTGCTTTATCGGCTTCGCCTACCCCTATCAGGAAGCCGTCGACATCGGCGGGCTGCTGGAGATCGGGAGCATGCTGCCGAAAGACGCCCCGGACCTGCTGAAGGAGATACCGGATTACTGCATCAAGGCGGTCACGACCGACAAAGGCGTTTTCGCCATCCCGAACGTGCAGATACTGGCTTTCGGCGGCGGCTATTACCTGCGCGGCGACCTGGCGCAGAAGTACGGAGTGAATCCCGCCGCGATCAAAACGCTTGCCGACATAGAGCCCTACCTGGAACAGATCAAGACGGGCGAACCGGACCTCGTCCCGGCGGAGCGCCTGAACGCCGACAACTTCCGCGACGACAAGGGCTATCACTATTTCAGCGTGAACGGCTCGGCCGTATACATCTCCGACAAGGACAACAAGGTCTATACGTATTATCAGATCCCGGGCGCGGAAGAGAGCGCGAAAGTCTCCTTCGACTTGTACACCAAGGGCTTCTACCGTTCCGACATCGCGACCAACATCTACTCCGGCGGCGGCGACGACTACTACAAGGCCGGGCGCTACGCCTTGATCGCGACGACGTTCAAGCCTGGCGTGGAGTCGGAGATCAAGACGGACACCGGTTACGACTACACGTACCTGTTCAACCAGACTCCGCTGATGGGGCACACCAGTCCGATCGAGACGTGCAACGCGGTCAGCCGCACGACCAAATACCCAGATCTCGCCGTGCAGATGATCAACCTTATCAACACGGACAAGGACTTTTACAACACCGTATGCTTCGGCATAAAAGACAAACACTATACTTTTGTGGACGCCAACCATATTTCGATCATTCCCAACTCGGGCTATACGCCGAACGCCTCCTGGAAGATGGGCTATCAGTTCAACGCCTTCCTGCTCCAGGGGCAGGGCGACGATACCTGGGAAAAGACCAAGCAGCTGAACGACAACTCGGTGAAATCCCCGATCCTTGGGATCTTCTTCAACACGGACGACATCCGCACGGAACTGACCCAGATAGACAAGGTTCAGAAGGAGTACCTGGACGCGTATGTGAACACCGGCGTCAAGGACCCCGCGGAGTATTGGGAGCAATACAAGGCGGATATGCAGCAGGCCGGCATCGACAAGGTCTTGCAGGCGTATCAGCAGCAGATCGACGCCTTCCTTGGGAAGAAATAATGAAAAATTGCGTTTGATCACCGTTTAATCAAAAGGGGAATGGCGCGGCCATTCCCCTTTTTGGAGGAAAATTATGGACAGGATGCGTTACGAAAAGCCGCCCGAAAACTGGATGGAGGGTCTTCCGCTCGGAAACGGCAGGCTTGGCGCGATGCTGTGGGGCGACGCCTCGCGCGACGTGTTCACTCTGAACCACGAATGGCTGTGGCGCGGCGTCAACCGGGACCGCAAGTTGGAGCGGACGTCTCAGCACCTGGAATTCGTCAGGGATCTGCTCAAAAAGCGCGATTTCTTCCGCGCGGCTGAGTTCGCGAACCTGTACTTCGGCGGCGGGGGCGGGGCCAGCGATACCAAGAACCGCGTCGATCCCTTCCAGGTCGCGGGGGAGTTCAGCTTCGAGCTCCAAGACTGCCGCGGATTCGTGTCCCGGGAACTGGACATAGGCAACGGCGTCGCGAAGACGGCCCGGCGGGCCGCGTCGTGCCTCGTGAACGGGGAGGCGCTCGTAAGCTGCGACACGAAGCTCCTCCACGCCGAGTGGAGAGCGGACAACGGGAGGCCCTTTGACTGCGGGCTGTCGCTGGGGCGGATAGCCGACGGCGACGCGGTCTATGACTTCCGCGCCGTTGAAAACGGGTTGGTTTTCGGCTGCTCCTTTAACGGCGGGATCAGTTTCCGCATAACGCTGAAAGTGCAGACCGACGGCGAGCTCACCGCCGAGGGGAATACGCTGACCGTCCGGAACGCGGCCTATGTCAGGGCGGTTGTGAACATCGGGACGTCCGTGCTGGGGATCGGCGAGGAACTCGCGCGTTACCCGCTGGTATTCGACGGCCCGGAGAAGGCGAAAGAACGCCATTGCGCAATCTTTTCGGCGGAGATGGACAAGGTTAGCCTGGAGCTCAAAGAGGACGAAAGCCTCGACAGTCTGACTGTCTCCGAACGGCTGGAGCGGGTCAGGCGCGGTGAACGCGACAACGGCCTGACTGCGCTCTATTTCCGCTACGGCCGCTATCTGCTCCTCTCCTCAACGATCTGCGGCGACCTGCCGGCAAACCTCCAGGGTATCTGGAACGACAGGATCGACCCGCCGTGGGAATGCGACTACCACATGGACATCAACCTGCAGATGAGCTACTGGATGGCAGAGCCCTGCGGGATGGGCCGCTGCGCCGACACCTTGCTGCGCTACCTCGAGAGCTTTTACAACAGCGGCGCGGAGGCCGCCGACAGGCTCTACGGCTGCCGGGGCGTCTATCTGCCGATACAGACGGACGCCTGGGGCGTCTCCACGCCGGAATCTTTCGGCTGGGCCGTGTGGATCGGCGCGGCGCCGTGGTTCGCCAGGCATTTCTGGCAGCGCTATACCTATACCGGCGACATAAATTTCCTGCGCGGACGTGGCTACCGCTTTTTGAAAGCAGTGGCTCAATTTTACGAGGATTATCTCGTGGAGGACGAGAACGGGACCATGCAGATAATGCCGAGCCAGTCCCCGGAGAACCGCTTCCGCTACGCGAGCATTCTGCCGGTCAGCATTTGCGTCTCCTCCGCGATGGACGTCCAGCTGGCGTACGACGCGCTGGGTTACGCCGCCGAGGCCGCCGGGCTGCTGGGCGAGGATCCGGCGGACATACAGAGATGGGAAAACCTGCGCTCCCGCCTCCCGGATTTTGGAATAGGCCGCGACGGCCGGCTTCTGGAGTGGAACGAGGAAAAGACGGAGGCGCCCGACGAACTCGGGCACCGGCACCTCTCCCATCTCTACGGCGTCTACCCTTCCGATCTGTTCACGGCGGAGGCCAGGCCGGCGCAGTTCGCCGCGGCGAGGAAGTCTCTGGACTTCCGGCTCTCCCACGGCGGCGGGCACACGGGCTGGAGCCGCGCGTGGGTGTCCTGCCTGACGGCGCGCTTCGGGGACGCGGAAGGTTTCTATGAAAACCTCATCGCTTTGATACGGGACTTTGCCACGGAGACGCTTCTCGACCTGCATCCTCCGCGTATCTTCCAGATCGACGGGAACCTCGGCGCGGTCGCGGCGGTTATCGAGGCACTGGCCGGTTACGCGGACGGCAGGATAAAGCCGCTGCGCGTCCTGCCGGAGGCGTGGGAGTCCGGGGTTCTGCGCGGGATTCGCTTCCCGGGCGGGCACGAGATGGAGATGGCTTGGGATAACGGCGCGTTGACATCGCTGACCGTCAAGGTCGGATATGCGGGGGAACTGACCGTCGAACTCCCGGGCGGGGCCGTGAAAAAAATAGCGGGAAAAACAGATGAAATCGTGAAGGTTTTGTGATATAGTCGTTTCGATTTGAATACAGTACGGCGGTGAGGGGGTAATAGCGTGCGCGGCTCGCCGTTGGTCAGCCTCATAAAAAACTACCGCTGGCGCAGCTTTTTCGTCCGCTATTTTTTCCTGACCTTTATTCCATTTCTGGCCCTTTTCATAGCGGTCAGCGTCATACTTTACATCAACAGCGCGGACAGGATAAAAAGCGATATGCGCGCCGGCGCGCGGCAGACATTATCGGCCGTGAGCTATTCGGCCGAAAACGTGTTCCAGTCGATGAACGCTTACTGCGCCGGTCTCCGGCTGTCCGACGATCTGAGTTACGTGCTGGCCTTGTCGGACTATTCCAACCTGAATTTTTCCCAAACCGTCCGCACTCTGCAGGACAATATAAACGATCTGATCGTCGGGAGCAACGATTATCTGCTGTCCGTCTACATCTACTGCAGCAGGAGCGGGTACGTCCTCTCGTCCACGACGCTCTCGCCCTCGTCTCCGCTGGCGGGTTTTGACGACACCGGCTGGTTCCTGTCCGGCGACAGCGGAGTTAGGATTTTCAGGCGCAGGCTCGGCAGCGATTTTTCCAACAAGGACGTCATCACCTTCTGCAAACCTTATTTTTACGGCAATAAGGTGGACGGCTATTTTGTCGCGAACATCGACTGCGCGAGGCTCGAGCGTATATACGGCACGTTCACGTCCGAAAAGAGCGAGCTTTTGCTGCTGGACTCAGACAAAAACGTGCTGCTGTCGGCCGGGAAAGACTATTTTACCGCCAAACCGATCCTGGACTCCCTTGTACTCCCGGAGGCGTTCGGCCAGCCGGCCGCCGCCAAAAGCGGCTCCGGCGTCGTCATGGCCTCCGGCCTTAAGAGCGCGGCGCTTTATGTCGTCTACGCCTACGACACGTCGCTCGAACAGGGGGCGCTGCTGTCGCCTTTGCTCTTCGCGCTGATGGCTCTGGCGCTGGTTTTGGCCGCGGCGACGGTCGCCTTTTTCCTGACGACGAAATTCTACGGCGTGATCCTGAACATTCTGCAGATCTTCCAGGGTTCCGGGCGGCTGCCGAGGGCGCCGGGCAAGGACGACGAGCTGACCTTCATCAACAACAACATCCTCTCGGTTATCAACCGCAACAAGATGATCGAGAACGAACTCGTCCGGAACGTCTTCACTCTGAACCTGGCTCAGGCGAAGGCGCTCCAGTCGCAGCTGAACCCTCACTTTATCTATAACACGGTGTACCTGATAAGTTCGCTGGAGATGGCGGAGCACAAGCGGGAGACCGACGTCACGACCGCGCTCGGCCTGCTGGCGGATATCCTGCGCGCCGCTTTGGACAGCGGCGAGATACTCGTGCCGCTGGAGCGTGAGATCGAGTATTCCCGCAAATATCTGGCCATTGAGAACCTGAAAAACCGGAACAAGCTGCTGGTCGACTGGGACATCGTCCAGGAGACGCTTCCGCTGTACGTCCTGAAACTCTCCCTCCAGCCGCTGCTGGAAAACGCGGTGAGCCACGGGCTTATGCCGCTTCGCGGGGAGAGGCGGCTTCGGATTTCGGCCTGGAAAGACGACGGACAGCTGGTCATCCGCATCCACGACAACGGGAACGGCATCGACCCGAAAACGCTCGGCCAGATCAGGGCCTCGATGAACAGCCTGGCCATGGACCGCGAAAGGCATCTGGGCCTGCATAACACGAACCAGAGGCTGAAACTGATCTTCGGCGAAAAGTACGGCTGCTCCATCGACTCCGGCGAAGGCGGAACGGACGTGACAATCACGATGCCGGCGCTGGACGGCCTGCAGTCGATAAACCTGAAAAACTGATAAAAAATACAGAAAGAGGCGGTAAAATGAGCGCCATCGTCCCCAAAAAGGAACAGCTGGAGTTTTTGTCCTGGGAAATCGGGGCCTTTTTCCACTTCGGCATTCGGACATTTTACGAGGGGCACAAAGACTGGGACATGAAGGAGATGCCGCTTTCGGGCTTTGACCCGCGCGGCCTCGACTGCCAGCAGTGGACCGAGACCGTCAGAAAGGCGGGGGCGAGGTACGCGGTTCTGGTCTGCAAGCATCACGACGGCTTCGCCAACTGGCCCAGCCGTTACACGGACTATTCCGTCGCCAACACGCCCTGGAAAAACGGGAAGGGCGACGTCGTGCGCGAGTTCACCGAAGCCTGCCGCGCCTCCGGCCTGAAAACCGGGCTCTATTACTCCCCGGCGGAGTTCGGGTCAAACGCCAGGGACGCCAAGGACTACGACGAGTATTTCATCAATCAGATCAGCGAGCTTCTGACCGGCTACGGGAAGATAGACTACCTCTGGTTCGACGGCTGCGGCTCCGAGAACCATCAGTACGACACCGGGCGGATAGTCTCGGTCATCCGGCGGTTACAGCCGGGCATACTCATATTCAACATGTGGGACCCGGACACCCG
Source organism: Bacillota bacterium (assembly GCA_009782085.1). Taxonomy (GTDB): domain Bacteria; phylum Bacillota; class Clostridia; order Lachnospirales; family WQUN01; genus WQUN01. The sequence continues at coordinate 1,681 of WQUN01000252.1, read as the reverse complement.
CTGGGTGGGCAACGAGTCCGGCTACGCCCACATGCCGAACCTGCCGGTCGTCGGCGCCCTGTCCTTTTCGGTATTCACGGAGACGAAGGACGAGATAGGCGCGGAGCGGTTTCTGCCGGTCGAGTGCGATTTCCGTATGCGCCGGCACAACTGGTTCTACAGCGACCGGGACGAGGACACGGTCAAGAGCCTCGACGAGCTCGTCGGGATATACTACTACACGGTCGGGCGCGGGGCCAACATGCTGCTGAACATCGGCCCGGACAGAAACGGCCTGCTGCCGGAAAAAGACGCGCGGCGGTTTATCGAATTCGGGGAGGAAATCAGAAGGCGGTTTTCCGATCCTGTCGGCGAAGGTCTTGAGAAAAACGGGAACGCGTATACCGTCGCTTTTAAGGAGCCCACATTGGTCAACCACGCGGTTCTCCGGGAGAAAGTAGACGCCGTCAACTACGCGAAGCGGTTTTCCGTGAAGGCGTATCCCTACGAATACGGGGAGCCGGTGACGGTATACCTCGGCGGGACGGTCGGACACAAAGCCGTCTGCCAGTTCCCGGCGTTTTTCACGAAGAAGATCGAGGTCGTGGTCGAGGAAGCCGCGGGAGAACCGCGGTTTGATGAGATATTGACATATTTTATAAAGTGAAAAATAATCAAACTGAGCAATATAAAAGCATATCCGCAAGATCGTTCCATTGAATATTTTCCCATACTCCTTATCATTTCTATAGGACCAACCCAAAAATCCAAAAGGAGATATGCGAAATGAGACAATGCAAACGATTTATCGCGTCGGCGCTGACGGCCGTGATGGTCATGAGCTGCGCCGCGATGACGCCCGTGACAGCCGCCGCCGGAGCAGAAGTATTCCCGGCCACGCCGCTTATCGACAGCCCGTATGATTTCAACCTTCCCGGACAGGCGGACTACTTCGCCAATCCAATGGACGCGGGCTGGGACACGGCCAGAATCTTCAAGGAGATAAGGGCTTTCTATCCCGAGGAAGTCCCTGTCGTGATGCCGAAAAAGGTGGAGGGGAATACGATCTACCACGTTTCGCCCTCCGGAAGCGACGACAACGACGGCTCGCTCGCGTCGCCGTTCAGGACGATCGCCTGCGCACTTTCGAGGGTCGCCTCGCTTGACCAGGCTGCGAGAGATCAGGGCGTCGTCGTATACCTGCACGGAGGGAACTATAAACTGACGAGCCCTCTGCAAATTACCGGCGCGATGTCGGGCTCGGCGGATTTCCCGCTGTACATAGCCGCGTATGACGGCGAGGACGTCACGCTGACATCGTCGGACACGCTCACGGAATCCGATTTTCAGCCGGTCACCGATCAGGCCAGGCTCGCTTTGCTGCCGGAAAAGTCGAGGGGCAAGGTGGTAGTCGCGGATCTGCCGGCGCTGGGGCTCGCGCCTGCTCCCTCTCCCGAACCGACGCCCACGCCCGAACCCGGAAGCATTCCGATAAAGGACGTGAACTTTGAGAACGCGCCGTATACGGCGGGCCAGTCTGTCGTCGGCGTCGACGGCTGGAATGTGATGGAGGGAACCGACGGCGCGGACGGCGGCGCGGTAGTCGCGGCCGATCCCGATAATCCGGCTAACAAAGTGCTGCGGATCACCACAAACGCGGGCAAAAGCCTGAAATATAACCTCAGCGTCAGCGACCTGGCCG
>WQUN01000251.1 GCA_009782085.1 Bacillota bacterium | reverse complement strand
TTCGGCTCTGCCTGTGAAGTTTTAATCTGAGATTCGTATCAGATGTCATTTTTGTAACCCGTTGCAATCGCTCGGTTACGACCCCTTTAACGGCCGGAAATCATGCCTGTAGGGACAAACCAGCGCTTTTTCGTCGATGCTTTCCCTTGTTTGCGCCTTTTCTTTGGGGGGGGAAGTGTCAAACCCAGGATAAATGTATAACCGAAAAAAGGATCCTCATCCTCCGGACAGAATCCTTATTTTGCGGGCATTTCAAGCATTTATCTTCCCTTACACAAGTTCGATAACCACCAGCTCCGCGGCGTCGCCCTTTCTCGGGCCGATCTTGATCATGCGGGTGTAGCCGCCGTTCCTGTCGGCGTACTTGGGCGCGATCTCGTTGAACATCTTCGCGACCATGTCCACCGACCTGGATTCCGACCGCTTCTTGCGGCCGTCCTTCGGAGCTTCCGTGACCGGGTAGAGCGTCGCGAGCATCTTGCGCCTGGCGTTCAGGCGGGAAGGCTTGTCGACCTTGATCTTGCGCTCGACCTCGTTGTAGACGGTCACGCGCTTGCCGTCGGCCGAAGCCCTGATGCGCCTGCCGTTTTTGTCCTTCTGCGGGACTTTCGTCCTGACCGTGAGCTCCGTGAAGTTCTCGCGCTCCTTCACGGCCAAGGTGATGAGCTTCTCGGCGATACTGCGGACCTCCTTGGCCCTCGTCTCGGTGGTCTTGATTTTGCCGTGGTATAGTAAATTGGTCGTCAGATTGCGCAGCATCGCCTTGCGCTGGCTGGTCGTACGGCCAAGCTTTCTTTGAATGGACATAACGGGAACCTCCCTACTGGAAACTAGAAGCTAGAAACTGGAAACTGGAAACTAAAGAAAATCAGACTTCTTCGCTTGGGCTCAGGGTCAGCCCAAGCTCGGCCATTTTGTTCAGGACCTCTTCCAGGGACTTGCGGCCCAGGTTGCGCACCTTCATCATGTCTTCCTCGGTCTTGCTGGTCAGGTCGTCCACGGTGTTTATGCCGGCGCGCTTGAGGCAGTTGTACGAGCGCACGGACAGGTCCAGCTCCTCGATGCTCATCTCCAGGACCTTTTCCTTCCGGCCCTCGTCCTTCTCGATCATGATCTCGGCGTTCCGCGCGTTGTCGGACAGGTCGACAAAGAGTATCAGGTGCTCGTTCAGAATCTTCGCGCCGAGGCTGACGGAGTCGTCCGGGGTTATTGTCCCGTTCGTCCAGACCTCGAGGGTCAGCTTGTCAAAATCGGTGATATGCCCGACTCTGGTGTCCTCCACCAGGAAGTTGACCTTTGTGACGGGGGTGTAGATGGAATCCACCGGGATCAGGCCGATCGGCTGGTCCTGGCGCTTGTTCTTCTCCGCGCTGACATATCCCCTGCCCTTGGTGACCGTCATCTCGATATAGAGCTTCGCGTCGCCGCCGTCCAGCGTGGCGATGTGCAGATCGGGGTTGGCGATCTCTATGTCGGAACTGACCTTTATGTCGCGGGCGCGGACCTCGCATTCGCCGGCGGCGTCGATATACGCGAGCTTGGGTTCCATGCTCTCGCCCAAGTATCTGATGGCCAGGCTTTTAAGGTTCAAGATGATCTCGGTCACGTCTTCCTTAACGCCCGGGATTGTGCTGAACTCGTGCAACACGCCGTCGATCTTGATGCTCGACACAGCCGCCCCGGGAAGCGAGGACAGGAGGGTCCGCCGCAGGGAATTCCCCAGCGTCGTCCCGAACCCGCGCTCCAGAGGCTCGATAACGAAACGGCCGTAGATGCCGTCCCTCGAAAGCTCCGCGATTTCGATACGAGGTTTTTCAAATTCGAACACGCATTGACCTCCTTACTTCGAGTACAACTCGACGATCAGCGTCTCGCGCAGGTTCAGGTCGATCTGATCTCTCGACGGAAGGGACATGACCGTGCCGCGCAGGTTCTCGTGGTCGGCGGAGAGCCAGGCCGGGACGATCCTCGAATGGGTCACGTCCAGTATGTCCTTGAACCGCTGGAACGACTTGGCGTCGTCCTTGATCTCCACCGTGTCGTTCACGCGCACGCGGTAGGAGGGGATATTGACCTTTTTGCCGTTCACGCGCACGAGGTTGTGCCGGACGACCTGGCGGGCCTCCGTCCTGGAGCGCCCGAACCCGAGCCGGTAGACCACGTTGTCGAGCCGCGTCTCCAGAAGGCGCAGCAGGTTGTCGCCGGTCACGCCCGGAAGGCGGTCGGCGTCCACGAAATAGTTATAGAACTGGGCCTCCAGGACGCCGTATATCCTCTTCGCCTTTTGCTTCTCCCGAAGCTGGAGCCCATACTCGGACTGTTTCCTGCGCGACGCTCCGTGCTGCCCGGGAGGCACAGGCCGCTTGCTGACCGGGCAGCTCTGTTTCATGCACTTTTCGCCCTTCAGGAAGAGCTTCTCGCCCTCCCGGCGGCAAAGTCTGCATACGGGACCGATATATCTAGCCATAAATCTCCTCCGCTATTTGCAAACTGGTATAGCATATCGTTAATAAACACCGTCTTGTCAAGGCGCTCATTTCGGGGCGAGCCATTACACGCGCCTGCGTTTCGGCGGGCGGCACCCGTTGTGCGGGACGGGCGTCACGTCCCTTATCATCATGACGTCGAGCCCCGCCGCCTGGAGCGCGCGGATCGCCGCCTCGCGCCCGCTGCCCGGGCCCTTTACGTAGACTTCGACGCTCCGAAGGCCGTATTCCTTCGCGGCGGTCGCGGCCGTGTCCGCCGCCATCTGCGCGGCGTAGGGCGTGGACTTGCGGGAGCCCTTGAAGCCCAGCTGCCCGGCGCTTGCCCAGGAAAGGGCGTTGCCGGCCAGATCCGTGATTGTCACGATCGTGTTGTTAAAAGTGGACTGGATATGGGCCTGACCCTTGTCGACAAACTTCCTGTCGCGGCGCCGGCGCGCGGCGGTCTTTTTCACAGCCTTTTTCGCCATTCGATTTCCTCCTTTATAACGCGGTTAGCGGAACGCCGAATCAGCACGTTCGCTTTGCGAACGCCGCGCTTACGCGCGTCCGGCCTTCTTGCCGGTGCGTGGCGGCGTCTCCTACTTCTTCTTGTTCGCGACGGTCCTCCGCGGGCCCTTCCTGGTGCGGGCGTTGGTCTTGGTCCGCTGGCCGCGCACGGGCAGGCTCCTCCTGTGGCGGATGCCCCTGTAGCAGCCGATCTCGACCAGGCGCTTGATGCTCAGCGCGACTTCCCTGCGCAGATCGCCCTCCACCGTCTGGGTCTTGTCGATAACGTCGCGGATGCGCGAGACCTCGTCGTCTGTCAGGTCGCGCACCCTCGTGTCCGGGCTGACGCTGGCCTCTTTCAGTATGCGGTTGGAACTCGAGCGGCCGATGCCGAAGATATAGGTCAGCCCGATCTCCACGCGTTTCTCCCTCGGTAAATCAACACCTGCAATACGCGCCATTAATTACATGCGCCTCCTTTCGGTGATTTCTAGCCCTGCCTCTGCTTATGCTTCGGGTTTTCGCAGATGACCCGAACCGCGCCTTTTCTCTTGATTATCTTGCACTTTTCGCATATCTTCTTTACAGACGGCCTGACTTTCATGGCAATCATCCTTTCAGCGAACCTATTTATCTCTCCAAACTATCCTGCCCTTTGTCAGATCATACGGCGACATTTCGATCAGGACCCTGTCGCCGGGGATGATCCTGATGAAATTCATGCGGAGCTTGCCGGAAATATGGGCAAGGATTTTATGTCCGTTTTCCAATTCCACCTGAAAGGTGGCGTTTGGCAGCTTTTCAACGATCGTCCCCGACACTTCGATCATATCGCTCTTAGACATTTTCCGCCTCCTCATATTTGTCAAGCCTGTGATCTCCGCGACCGTCCGGCGGCCCGGTTTCCGCCTTAATCGCCTTTCTCACGTCCGCGTCCGAAAGGCGGAGGTTTTGCTCGAGAGCCGCCTTGATCCCGGCCGGGCACGCGTTTGTCTTCTGAACATGAATGTCTTTTTTCTTCTTTGGCCGCTCCAGCTTGCGGAGCCTGCCGTCGGCGAGGAAGAGGTACCGCCCCTCCGTCCGGACGACGACGAACGGGTTCCCCTTGTCCCGCCCGCTCTTTGAATAGACTATCTGACCTATGGAAAACATCTCTGCTCCTATTGGCAGCCTCTATAAAGCCCTTTTTGTCATTCTGAGTGGAGCGAAGAATCTTATGTTTTGGCTGTTTAGGATCCTTCGCTTCGCTCAGGATGACAGTTTTAGAGGTTGCCCATTATCGGACGCCGGGGTCGGCGTCCCCTACATTATGAACGCCGGGGTCGGCGCCCCCTACATTACGGACAGGATCTCCGGATCGCCGTCTGTTATCAAAATCGTATTCTCATAGTGAGCGGAGCACTTCCCGTCCTTCGTTACCACTGTCCAGTCGTCGCCGAGTATCTCGACCTCATATGTTCCGATGTTCACCATCGGCTCCACGGCCAGAGTCATCCCGGGGGAGAGCTTGGGCCCGCGGCTTTTCGGCCTGAAGTTCGGTATCTCCGGCGCCTCGTGCATCTGCCTGCCGATGCCGTGGCCGATGAAATCCCTAACGACCGAAAACCCGTTTTTTTCCACATAATCCTGGATCGCCCCGGATATCTGGTGGAGGTGGTTGTTCTGTCTGGCGAAGAGGATGCCCTCGAAGAAGCTCGCCTTGGTCACGTCCAGGAGCTTTTGCCGCTCCGCCATGACCTTGCCGACGGCGAAGGTGCGGGCGGCGTCTCCGTGAAAACCCCGGAATTCCGCGCCTATGTCGATACTAACAATATCGCCCTCTTTGAGCCTTCTTAAACCTGGGATCCCGTGAATGACCTCCTCGTTCACCGATACGCAGACCGAGGCGGGGAACGGAACGCCGTCCTCCAGCATGCACGGCACCCCCAGAAAAGAGGGCGCCGCGCCGCATGAGCGAATGAACTCGTCGGCCAGGCGGTTCAGTTCCCCGGTGGTCACGCCCGGCCGGATGTTTCTCTCCAGCAAAGCGTGGGTCTCGGCGACGATACGGTTGGCCTGGCGCATAAGCGCGATCTGTTCCCTGTTCTTGATGAAAATGCTCATTAGCTCAGGAATCCCTTATAGTGCCTCATAAGGAGCTGGGACTCCAGCTGTTTGATGAACTCCAGCGCCACGCCGGTGACGATCAGCAGGGTGGTGCCGCCGAAGGAGCCGACGCCCGCGAACCTCTGGAAGAGGATCGGAACCAGCGCGATCATGCAGTAGAAGAACGCGCCGAAAAACGACAGCCTGTCGACGGTCTTCTTGACGAAGTCGCTGGTCGGCCTGCCCGGCCTGATGCCCGGGATGAAGCCGCCGTTTTTCTTCATGTTCTCGGCCATTTCGGTCGTGTTGATGGCGAAGGACGTATAGAAGAACGTGAACACGAAGATCAGAATCATGTAGAGCGCCGCGCCGCTGAAGCGCTGCATCCCCAGAAAGAGGGAAATATTGTGCAAGGTCTGATTGTTCGGGAAAAAGCCCGCCAGCTGCGACGGGAACTGCAAAAGCGAGATGGCGAATATGATGGACATAACGCCGGCCACGTTGACTTTTATCGGTATGAAGGAGCTCTGGCCGCCGTACATCTGCTTGCCGACCAGTTTCTTGGAGTATTGCACCGGTATCCTGCGCTCGCCGCTCTGCACGAGCACGACGAAGGCTATGATGCACGCGAAGACCGCTAAGGCGAGCACTATCTTGATCACGCCGACGACCACGTTGGCCCCGCCCGTCACGAGCATCATCATGCTCTGGGCGCCCTGGGGCAGGCTGGAGAGGATGTTGGCGAAGATGATGAAGGACGAGCCGTTCCCTATGCCCTTCTCGGTCAGGACCTCGCCCATCCACATGATGAAGATCGTGCCGGCCACCATGGCGACCGCCGCGACCGCGTACACCAGGAAGTTCGCGTGGGTGAACAGGTTGCCGTTGTTGTTCTGCAAATGCACGTAGCTGTAGACCGTCGCGGACGCCTGCAAAAGGGACAGGCCCACGGCCACGAAGCGCGTGATCTGCTGTATCTTCTTGCGGCCTTCCTCGCCCTCCTTCTGTATCTGTTCGAGCTTGGGGATGGCCACGGTCAGAAGCTGCATGACGATGGACGCCGTGATGTAAGGCGCGATGCCCATGGCGAACAAAGAGCCGAAGCCGCCGCCGGCGATCATCGCGAAGAGGGTCGTGTTGGCCTGCGCGCCGTGCCTTATCGAGTCGAGCAGTTGTAAATTGACGCCGGGCAGGGGGATATGGCAGCCGATCCGGTATACCAGAAGGATGAACATGATGAAGATCAGCTTTTTGCGTATATCCCTAACCTTCCAGGCGTTCGTCAGTATCTTCAGCAACTAGATCACCTCTGCTTTGCCGCCGGCCGCTTCGATCTTCTCGGCCGCGGATTTGCTGAAATAGTTGACCCGTACCGTCAGTTTCTTCTCCATCTCGCCCATGCCGAGGATCTTCACGCCGTCGCGCGGGTTGGAGATAAGGCCCTTCGACTGCAGGGCCGCGATGTCGACCACGTCGCCCGATTCAAACGCATTGTTCAGCAAAGACAGGTTGACGGCTATGATCTCCTTAGTGTTCCGGTTGTGGAAGCCGCGCTTGGGAAGCCGCCTGTAGAGAGGCATCTGGCCGCCCTCGAACCCGACCTTGCCGCCGGCGCCGGAGCGCTGCCCCTGGCCCTTGTGCCCTCTGCCGGATGTCTTGCCGTTGCCGGAGCCGTGGCCCCTGCCGCGCCGGAAGGCTTTCTTCTTCGCGCCCTCTGCCGGCTTTAACTCACCCAGTTTCATGGCCTGAAGCCTCCTCCTATATCTCCTCGACCTTGACCAGGTGCGAGACTTTCCGGATCATGCCCCTGATCGCGTCGTTGTCCTGGTGCGTGTTGCTGGAATTTATCTTACCGAGGCCCAGGGCCTCGACTATCTTTCTCTGCTTGGGCAAAGTCCCTATCTTGGACCTGACCAAAGTCACCTTTAACATAAAAGTTGCTCCTTTCGATAAATCCTCTTGCCGGCTCCGGCGCGCCGGGGACGCGTTTTACAGTATCTCCTCGACGTCCTTGCCGCGGAGCGCGGCGACCTGCTCGGGGGTTCTGAGCTCCTTTATGCCCGCGAGCGTGGCGTTGACGACGTTGTGCTTGTTGCGCGAGCCGAGGCACTTGGTCCTGACGTTGTGGACCCCCGCCAGCTCGAGCACGGCGCGGACCGCGCCGCCGGCGATGACGCCGGTCCCCTCGGGGGCGCGCTTCAGAAGCACGCTCGCCGCGCCGAAGGTGCCCAGCATGTCGTGGTAGATGCTGTTCTGGGCGTTGCGGGGAACGTAGACGATGTTCTTCTTGGCGTCCTCCTTGCCCTTGCGGATCGCCTCCGGGATTTCGGCCGCCTTGCCGAGGCCGGCGCCGACGTGGCCGTTCTCGTCCCCGACGACCACAAGCGCGGCGAAGCGGAACGTCCGCCCTCCCTTGACGACCTTTGTCACGCGGTTTATGGTCACGACCCGGTCTTTCAGGTCAAGCGTGCTTGCGTCTATTTTTTTCAAAGTCAGATAACCCTCCTTCTCAGAATACAAGCCCGGCTTCCCTCGCGGCGTCCGCCAGCGCCTGGACTTTGCCGTGGTAGATGTACCCGCCCCTGTCGAAAACCACCTCGGTGATGCCCTTTTCCAGGGCCTTCCTGGCGACCGCGTCGCCGACGGCCTTGGCCGCGTTGACGTCCCAGGTCTTGTCGAGCTTGGAGGAGATCGCCTTCTCCATCGTGGAAGCCGCGCACAGCGTGTTCCCGGCCGTATCGTCTATGACCTGCGCGTAGATGTGCTTATTTGAACGGAACACGGCGAGCCTCGGCCTGGCGACGGTGCCGGAGAGATGATGGCGCATCCTGTAATGGCGCTTTTCCCGTATCTCTTTGCGGGACGGCTTCTTTATCATTGCATATCACTCCCTGCCATTATCGTCTGCTATTTCTTGCCTGTCTTGCCGACCTTGCTCCTGACTTTTTCGTCGCTGTACTTAATGCCCTTCGGGTTGGTGTTGGCGTTGAAAACTATCGTCGGGCGCTTGGCGCGGATGTTCGCCGCGTACTGGCCGACCTTCTCCTTGTCGATCCCCGTGACCTTGACCTTGTTCGTGCCCTCCACGGAGGAGGTCACCCCGTCCGGGTCGATCATCTCGACCGGGTGCGAATACCCGAGGGTCAGCGTCAGCTTGTTCCCGGACTTCGCCGCCCTGTAGCCGACGCCGTTGATCTCGAGCGTCTTTGTGAAGCCCTGGGTCACCCCCAAAACCATGTTGTTGAGGAGGGTGCGGGTCAGGCCGTGGAGCGCCTTGAACCTCTTGAGGTCGTTGGGGCGCCCGACGGTCACGGCGCCGTCTTTCATCGCGATGTTCATGTCCGCCGACAGTTTCCGCTTCAGCTCCCCCAATGGGCCCTTGACGGTGACGACGTTGCCGTCGTCTATTTTCACGTCTACGCCCGAGGGGATCGTTATCGGAAGTTTACCTATTCGCGACATGGTCTGCCTCCTAGATACTAGATACTGGATACTAGATACTGGATACTGGAATAAAGTAACTTGTATCCGCGGGGTGCTTCGTTTACCATATAAACGCCAGGACTTCGCCGCCCACGCCCAGCTTGCGGGCCTCCTTGTCGGTGACGACGCCCTTGTTCGTCGAGACGATGGCCACGCCCAGGCCGCCCAGGACGCGCGGCATGTCCTCCACGCTGGCGTAGACCCGGAGGCCGGGCTTGGAAATGCGCTTTAGGCCGCCGATCACCTTTTCGCTCTTGTCCCTGCCGTATTTGAGAGTTATGCGCATCGTCTTTTTCACGCCGTCCTCGAGTATCTCATAACCCCTGACATACCCTTCACGGATCAGGATGTCGGCGATCGCCACTTTCATGCGAGACGACGGTATGTCGACGGTTGCGTGCTTTGCCGTGTTCGCGTTCCTGATCCTCGTCAGCATATCGGCAATAGGGTCTGACATAGACATGAAGCTTCCTCCTTACTTGCGGCGCGCCCGTATCTGACAGCGCGGCGCGCGCCATACTGTTATAGCCCCTTACGAGCGTCTCAGGCCTTACCAGCTCGCCTTTCTCATACCCGGGATCTGGCCCTTGTAGGCCAGCTCGCGGAAGCAGATGCGGCAAATCCCGTACTTGCGCAGGGTTCCGTGGGGCCTTCCGCACAGTTTGCAGCGGTTGTGCCGCCTGGTCGAGAATTTGGCGGGCTGCTGCTGTTTCAAAATCATGGACTTCTTAGCCATTTTACTACCTCCGTTTAGCTTTGCCTTACGAACGGCATCCCGAACAGCGTCAGAAGCTCCCTGGCCTCCTCGTCCGTGTGCGCCGTGGTCACGATAACTATGTCCATGCCCCTGATCTTCTCGACCTTGTCAAACTGTATCTCCGGGAAGATGAGCTGATCCCTGACGCCGAGCGTGTAGTTGCCCCTGCCGTCGAACGCCTCGGCGCTGACGCCCCTGAAGTCGCGGACGCGCGGCAGGGAGATGTTTATCAGCCTGTCGATGAAGCTGTACATCCTGTCGCCGCGGAGGCAGACCTTGCAGCCTATCGGCATCCCGGCGCGGAGCTTGAAGTTCGCGACGGATTTCTTGGCCTTGGTCACGACGGGCTTCTGGCCGGCGATGAGCGTCAGATCGCCCGCGGCCGCCTCGAGGGACTTCGGGTTGTCCTTGCAGTCCCCCAGGCCCATGTTTATCACGACTTTCTCGATCTTGGGCACGGCCAGCCTGTTTTTATAGGAGAATTTTTTCGTCATCGCGTCCACTACGTCTTTTTCGTAAAACTCCCTTAGCCGGTTCAATATACACACCTCTAATCTATCACATTTCCCGTGGCCTTGGCGACGCGGCGCTTCGTGATATTCACCACGCCGTCGTCGTTTTCCTCCACCGTCACCTCGAAGCCCAGCCTCGAGGGCTTGTTCCCGTCCATGTACATGACGTTCGAGACGTGGATGGGCGCTTCCTTATGGATTACGCCGCCGGAGCGGTTGGACATGTTGGACTTCTGGTGCTTGGTGATCATGTTGACGCCCTCGACGATGATCCTGCCCTTGTTCCTGTCGAGGAAGAGCACCTTTCCCGTCTGGCCCTTGTCTTTGCCCGCGATGACCTTGACCTTGTCGCCGCGTTTGAGCTTTGTTTTAATGGGTTTTGGCTGTTCCTTCGCTTTAGCCATTCGCCCGCCTCCTTAAATTAAAGAACTTCGGGGGCCAGAGAGATGATCTTCGCGAACTGCTTCTCGCGGAGTTCCCTGGCCACGGGGCCGAAGATGCGCGTGCCCCTCGGGGTCTTGTCGTCCTTTATGATGACCGCCGCGTTTTCGTCGAACCTGATATACGAGCCGTCGGGCCTGCCGATAACTTTCCTCGTCCGGACGACGACCGCCTTGACGACCTCGCCCTTCTTGACCACGCCGCCCGGCGTCGCGTCCTTGACGGTGGCGACGATTATGTCGCCCACGCTGCCGTATCTTCTCAGAGATCCGCCCAGCACGCGGATGCACAGGAGCTCCTTAGCGCCGGAGTTGTCGGCGGAAACGAGCCTCGATTCCTGTTGTACCAATGTGAAAACCTCCTGACTGGCGGGCGGACGCTGTCCGCCCCTATGCGCGGTTCGAATTGACGGGCGGATGCCGTCCGCCCCTGCCGCCCCTGCGTGCATCGCCGGTTTATTTCGCCTTCTCCAATATCGAAACCAGCCGCCATCTCTTTTCCCTCGACAGCGGGCGGGTCTCCATGACCCTCACGCGGTCGCCGACGGCGCACTCGTTTTTCTCGTCGTGGGCCTTCAGCTTATAAGTCCGCTTCATGATCTTGCCGTACAGGGGGTGCCTTACGTGGTTCTCGACGGCCACGACGATCGTCTTGTCCATCTTGTCGCTGACCACCCTGCCTATCCTGGTCTTTCGAAGGTTGCGCTCCGGCTTGTTCCCGGCCGCCTCCCCGTCCCCGGAGAACTCCTCGGTCATGACCGCCGTATCGCCGCCGGGCCTTATGTCCAGGTTGTCTTCCAAATTATCGCCTCCCAGCCTTTACTAATCCGACAGCCCCATCTTTTTCTGGGTGATTATGGTCTGAATCCTCGCGATGTTCTTCCTTACGTCGGTAATCCTGGCGGTGTTGTCAAGCTGATTCGTGGCGTTCTGGAACCTCAGGTTGAAAAGCTCCCTCTTGGCGCTGACCAGCTCCGCGTCCAGCTCATCCACGGTTTTTAATCTCATGTCGTTGAGATATCTTTTACTTTTCACCGGCATCACCTTCCATCAGTTCCTGTTCGGCTTTTATCTGCTCGGCCTTGGAGACGATCTTGCACTTAAGGGGCAGCTTGTGCGCGGCGAGGCGGAGCGCCTCCTTGGCGTCCTCCTCGCTGACGCCGCCGAGCTCGAACATGACCCTGCCCGGCTTCACGACCGCGACCCAAAACTCCGGCGAGCCCTTGCCGCTTCCCATGCGGGTCTCGGCGGGCTTCTCCGTCACCGGCTTATCCGGGAATATCTTTATCCAAACCTGGCCCCCGCGCTTGATGAAACGCGTCATGGCGATACGCGCGGCCTCTATCTGATTGGACGTGACCCAGCTCGGCTCCAGCGCCACGAGGCCGTAATCGCCGTAGGTCACGCTTACGCCCCGCGTGGCCCTGCCCTTCATGCGCCCGCGGAACTGCTTGCGGTGTTTTACCCTTTTAGGCATTAGCATGGCGACCGCTCCCTTCCCTGTCCCTTCGATCATGCCTGTCGGGCCGCTCGCGCCTTTCGGAGCGCTCGAGCCGCTCGGACCGCTCGGGCCTGTCGGGCCGCTCGGACCTGGGCTTCTTGGGAAGAACCTCGCCCTTGTATATCCACGCCTTCACGCCCAGCTTGCCGTAGGTGGTGTCCGCCTCCGCGAAGCCGTAGTCGATATCCGCGCGGAGCGTTTGCAGAGGGATCGTGCCCTCGTGATAGTGCTCGGTTCTGGCGATGTCCGCGCCGCCGAGGCGTCCGGACACGGACGTCTTGATGCCCTTCGCGCCGAGCTTCATGGCGCGGCTCATCGCCTGCTTCATGGCGCGGCGGAAGGTCACGCGGTTCTCCAGGTCCTTCGCGATGGCCTCGGCCACGAGCTGGGCGTCCAGCTCCGGCCTGCGGACCTCCTCGATGTTGACCATGACCCGCTGCGTCGAGAGCTTTTGCAGCTCGTTCGTCAGCTCCTGGATGGCCTGGCCGCTCCTGCCGATGATGATGCCCGGCTTGGCGGTGTGGACGGTGATCTTCACGCGGTCCGTCGTCCTCTGGATGCTTATCTTGGAGACGCCGGAGGCGAAGAGTTTTTTCTTGATGTACCTGCGGAGGTTAAAGTCCTCCACAAGATACTTGCTGAAATCCTTTTCGGCGTACCAGACGGAGTCCCATTCCTTGACCACGCCCAGCCTCAGTCCGTGGGGGTTTACTTTCTGGCCCATTATTTACCTCCCGCCTGTTTTGCCGCCCTGTTCGGCGATCTGCCCGTTTTGGCGGCTTCCGCTTTGACCGGTTTGTCCGGCCTCTCGTTCAGATATATCGAAATGTGGCTGGTTTTCTTGTTGATCCGGTAGGCCATGCCGCGCGCCCTCGGGGTGATCCGCTTGAGCGTCGGCCCCTGGTTCGCGAAAACCTCCTGGACGAACAGGTCGGAGGCGTCCATGTTGAGGTTGTTTTCGGCGTTGGCGACGGCCGAATCCAGGACCTTCTTTACTATATAGGCCGCGTACCTGGGCGAGTAGCTCAAAATGCCCTGCGCCGCCGCGACGCTCTTGCCCTTGATCTCGTCCAGGATGATCCTGGCCTTCGTGTCCGAGACGCGGGCGTATTTATGATGGGCATGGGGGCGCCTGTCCCGATGCTCCTCGTTGCGGTCCTGCTTGATCTGACTGCGGTGTCCCTTTGACATAGAATGGCTCCTCTCTTCGTAGCGGGCCAGCGTTTCGCTCGCCCCGCACTCAGAGAACGCCGCCCTCCTTTCATCCGCCGCCGCCGGCGGCCGGGCGTCGTCCCTATTTCACTTTCGATTTCTTTTCGGCATCCTTGCCGTGGCCGCGGTACGTGCGCGTCATGGCGAACTCGCCGAGCTTGTGCCCGACCATGTCCTCCGTGATATAGACCGGCACGTGCTTGCGGCCGTCGTGGACGGCGATCGTCAGCCCGATCATCTCCGGGAATATGGTCGAACGGCGCGACCAGGTCTTTATGACCGATTTATTGGAAGCCTTGTTCATATCCACGACTTTTTTCATCAGGTGCCCGTCGATAAACGGCCCCTTTTTGAGCGAACGGCCCATGTTTTGCCTCCTTTTACGGACGCGCGAAATGCGCCCCTATATGCGGGCGCAGCTGCGCGCCCCTACTTCATGCCTCTGCGGCGGATGATCATCTTGTTGGAAGCCTTTCTCTTCTTGCGCGTCTTGTAGCCCAGCGCCGGCTTGCCCCAGGGGGTGGACGGGGCCGGCCGCCCGATCGGCGCGCGGCCCTCGCCGCCGCCGTGCGGGTGGTCGTTGGGGTTCATGACGGAGCCGCGAACCGTCGGCCTGATGCCCATGTGCCGCTTCTTGCCCGCGTTGCCGATGTTCAGGAGCTCGTGGTCCAGGTTGCCGACCTGGCCGACCGTGGCCCGGCAGTCCGCCGGCAAAAGGCGCATCTCGCCGGAGGGGAGCCTCACTGTGGCGTATTTCTCGTCCTTGGCCATGAGCTGCGCCGCGTTGCCCGCGGAACGCACGAGCTGCGCGCCCTTCCCGGGCTTCATCTCGAGGTTGTGTATCTCCGTCCCGATGGGTATCAGCCTCATCGGAAGCGCGTTCCCGAGGCGGACCTCGGCGCTCTCCCCGCTCATAAGCCTGTCGCCGACCTTGAGGCCGTGGGGGGCGAGGATGTAGCTCTTCTCGCCGTCCATATACGACAGCAAAGCGATATTCGCCGTCCTGTTCGGGTCGTACTCGATGCCGACGACCTTTGCCGGGATGCCGTCCTTGCTCCGCTTGAAGTCGATGATGCGGTACTGTTTCTTGCTGCCGCCGCCGATATGACGGACGGTGATCTTGCCCTGGTTGTTACGGCCGGCCGTGTTCTTCACGCGCGTCATAAGGCTCTTCTCCGGCTTTTTCTTCGTGACTTCCGCGAAGTCGGAGACGGTCATGTGCCGGCGCGAGGCGGTGTACGGCCTGTATCGTTTTACGCCCATTTATTCCAACTCCAATGCTCGATTTTCTGGTGTCCGGGAACGGTCAAGACCGTTCCCTGCATATTGGCGTCCGGAACGGTCAAGACCGTTCCCTGCATATTGGCGTCCGGAACGGTCAAGACCGTTCCCTGCATGTTTTTTCCAGTTTCCAGCTTCCAGCCTCCAGATCACATCCCCTGGAAGAATTCGATCTCCTTGCTGTCCGC
Organism: Bacillota bacterium; assembly: GCA_009782085.1. GTDB lineage: Bacteria > Bacillota > Clostridia > Lachnospirales > WQUN01 > WQUN01. Next base: position 23,306 of record WQUN01000251.1, on the reverse strand, counting down.
CGAGAGCTGGACGATGGCTTTTTTCCTGGCCGGCGTCCTGCCCGTAGCTTTCTGGCGCTTCCTGACCTTGCCCTGCTTGTTCATGGTGTTGACCTTTTCGACCTTTGTGCCGTCGAAGAGCTTCTCCACCGCTTCCTTTATCTGGACCTTCGTGGCCTGCGGGTGCACGTAGAAGGCGTATTTCTTCGTCGACATGTCGTTCATGGACTTCTCCGTGACCACCGGCCTCATCAGTATGTCGTAATATTTCAGATCGGCCATTACGCGTACACCTCCTGCATTTTCTCCACGGCGTCCTTGGTCACGACGAACTTCTCGAAACGGAGGATGTCGTAGACGTTGATGGTGTTGACGGCGGCCGTCTTGACGCCGGGCAGGTTCCTGGCGGAGAGGATGACGTTCCGGTCGGAGCCGTCTATGACGATCATGGCCTTGCCGAGGTTCAGGTTGTCGCAGATTTTACGCATTTCCTTGGTCTTGATCTCGTCGAGGGAGAGTCTGTCCAGAACTATGAGATTGTTGTTGTTGACCTTGTCCGTCAGAACGGACTTGAGCGCGAGCCTCTTGAGCTTGCGGTTGACCTTCATCGAAAAATCCCTCGGCTTCGGCGCGAAAACGACCCCGCCGCCCGTCCACTGGGGCGCGCGGGTCGAACCCTGCCTGGCGCGGCCGGTGCCCTTCTGGGGGCGCGGCTTGATGCCGCCGCCGCTGACCTCCGCCCGCGTCTTGGCCGACTTGGTGCCCTGCCGCTGGTTCGCCAGATACTGCACGACGGCCATGTGCACCGCGTGCTCGTTTACCTCGATCCCGAATATGCCGTCGTCCAGCTCCATCGTGCCGACTGTCTGACCGGACATATCGTATACGTCGACGGTTGCCATAAACGTGCCTCCTTTACTTCTTCACTTCTATATAAACTTTACTTCTATACGATCAGCCTTTTACCGTGTTCTTGACCATCAGTATCGCGCCCTTGGCGCCGGGCACCGCGCCCCTTACGAGGAGCAGGTTCTTTTCGGCGTCCGCCCGGACGACCATCAGGTTCTGGACGGTGACCTTCACGCGGCCCATGTGGCCGGGCATGTGCTTGCCCTTTTTGACGCGGCCGGGGGAGGTTCCGGAACCCATGGAGCCCAGGCCCCTGTGGTATTTCGAGCCGTGGCTCATGGGACCCCTGTGCTGGCCGTAGCGCTTGATTGCGCCCTGGAAACCCTTGCCCTTGGAGACGCCCGAGACGTCCACCATCTCGCCGGCCGCGAACATGTCCGCGCGGATGACGCTGCCGATCTCGTAGCTGTCGGAATCGTCGAGCTTAAGCTCCCTGAGGACCTTGGAGGGCTTCAGGCCCGCCTTGTCGAAGTGCCCCTTCGCGGGTTTTATCACCCGTTTGGCCTTTATGTCGCCGAAACCCACCTGGAGGGCGGAATATCCGTCGTTCTCCAGGGTCTTTTTCTGCACGATCACGCAGGGCCCGGCCTCCAGCACCGTCACGGGGATCAGTTCGCCCTTCGCGCCGAAGACCTGCGTCATGCCGAGCTTTTTCGCTATGATTGCTTTTTTCACGCTTTTACCTCCTTATTGCGGAGCGCCGGGTCGGCGCTCCCTACGGGCCGCGCGCCGGGGAAGGCGCGCCGTACATACGGGCGATTGATAATTGCACATACATGCGGGCGATTGCAATCGCACATACATGCGGGCGATTGGCAATTGCCGATACATGCGGGCGATTGCAATCGCACATACATGCGGGCGATTGGTAATTGCCGATACATGCGGGCGATTGGTAATCGCCGATACATGCGGGCGATTGGTAATTGCCGATACATGCGGGCGATTGGCAATCGCCCCTACATTATTTTAAGGGTTATGTCCACGCCGTCGGGCAGGTCGAGCCTTGTCAGGGCGTCGACGGTCTTGGGCGTCGGCATGATGATGTCGATCAGCCTCTTGTGGGTGCGCATCTCGAACTGCTCGCGCGAGTCCTTGTCGATGTGGGGCGATCTCAGGATGGTGACTATCTCCCTCTTGGTCGGCAGGGGTATCGGCCCCGAGACCTTCGCGCCGGTGCGCTTGGCCGTGTCTATGATCTGAGTCACGGACTGGTCGATCAGTTTGTGGTCGTACGCCTTCAGGCTTATGCGGATTTTTTGGTTCGCCATGCTAAATTCCCTCCTTTTCGTTTGGTTGTGGCCGATAAGGTTGAGAATGCCTTGCGCGACAGGCGGGAACCGCACACTTAGCCGGGCGTATCCAGGTCAGGCTTAAAAAAACAACGGTATACCGTTGAACCGCAAAACTGATTTGCCGCCCGGTTTCTGGAACTGGACCGGGGCCTGGGAAACAATCCCTAGACCCCTGATACCGATTCAGATTAAACTTGTTTCAAACTTCGCGCCAAACGCGAAACGCACGGCGTTTCGCGGCGCTTGTTTTCAACGGTTTAATCCGGAATCGGTATTAGCTAACGGAAATTCCCCGGTATTCCGGCAACCTTCCGCGTCATCGCTTGGAAATCGTCACAACGAGGGGCATTATATAACAAAAGTTTTCGGAATGCAACAAAAATTTTTTCGAGATATTATTATGCGAACTGAACATACTGTAATCAACCTCAAAAACCCCTTTTTGTCATTCTGAGCGCAGCGAAGAATCTTATGTTTTGGCTGTTTAAGATCCTTCGCTTCGCTCAGGATGACACTTCGCCCAGGATGACGCTTCGCCCAGGATGACAGTTTATAGTGTTCTCGCACTCCGGGGTTACACGAGATTCGTATAAAAATATATCAGAGGACAGGGATCCAATGCCTGAAAACGCCCGCGCCTTTCCCGCCGTAACGGAAAAAATCAGGATATTCAAGGTGATCGCCGTTCAGTTGGCTTTGGCTCGCGGCGCCGAAGAAATCGACGCCTACGTCCCCTCGCTGATCTCGTGCAAGGAAGCGCTCGCCGGCGCGGCTTCCGGTTTGGTCCCGGAAAGTTCGCTCGCCGGCTTCGGCCGCGCGTTTGAGTCGTTCGCGCGAAGCCTCGCCGGGCATGACCGCGGCGCGCTGAACGCCCTGGCGGCGGGGCGGCTCATCCCCTTCGCGAACGAAATCGAAAAAATCCTCGAGCCCGGAATATTCAGCCCGGGCCGGGAAAACGATTCCCGCCTGTTGAGCGGCAGATTCGTCTGCGACGGGGTGTGCGCCGCTTGTCTGAACGAATCCGCCGAAGCGGCCCGCCGGGAAGTCCTGGATAAGCTGTCCTCTAATCACTACGCGCTGGAAACGCCCCCGTGCGTATGCGGCGGAGAGAGCTTCACCGATATCGCGTATAAGGACAGATACGGCCTGCCCGTGACCACGGCGCTCTGCAAGAATTGCGGCCTCCTGCTGACAAGGCCGAGGATGACGGAGGCGGCTTACAGCGAATTCTACGAGCGCGAGTACAGGCGGCTCTACACCTGGAACGTGTCCTCGGAGCCATTCTACGCCTCCCAGGTCTGCCGCGGGCGAAAAATCCTGGACTATGTAAAAGACGCCCTCCCGGAGAGGGCGCGCGTGCTGGAGATCGGCTGCGGCGCGGGCGGGATACTGGAGCCGTTCGCGGAAAGCGGCTGCGAGGCCCTGGGCGTTGACATAGGGGGCGAGTACCTGGAGATCGGCGGAAGCAAGGGCCTCGACCTCCGGAACATGCGCTCCGGCAGCCTGCTGGAAACGGACGAAAACAGCTTTGACCTGATAATCCTCTCCCACGCGGCGGAGCACTTCCTGGACATTCCGGGGGAATTCGGGGTCGTCAGGCGGCTTTTACGCGACGGAGGGCGCGTTTACGTCGAGGTTCCGGGCATAAAGAACATATGCGCGTATAATTTCGACTATCTGCGCTATTTTCAAAACGCCCACACCTATCATTTCACGCTGGACACCTTAAGGCAAACCCTGTCCCTGTGCGGCTTCGCACTGGAACGCGGCGACGAGGCGATCGTCTCGGTATTTTCAAAGTCAAAAGCCGCCGGCGCGCCGGAGTTGGCCAATTATTACGCCGATAATACGGACTTCATCTTTACGGTGGAAAAATATTTTTATTAAAAAGGGTTTACCGGGGAAATGGCGAATTATATATAATCGGATGGCTTCAAAAAGATCGCTTTCGGGGGAATCCATTTGTTTTATCCGAGCGAGGTCGTCGAAGAGGTCCGCGCGGCCAACGACATAGTGGACGTGGTCTCGTCCTACGTGCAGCTGCGGCGCAAAAGCGGGAGCAACTTTTTCGGGCTTTGCCCGTTCCACCGCGAAAAATCGCCCTCCTTCTCGGTGAACGCGGAGCGACAGATATACCACTGCTTCGGCTGCGGCGCCGGCGGGAACGTGATAGGCTTCATCATGCAGATCGAGAACCACACCTTCCCCGACGCGCTTAAAATGCTGGCCGACCGCGTACATATCGCGCTTCCGGAGACGGACCGGCGCGACGCGTCCGAATACGCCAGGCGGGCCAAGGAGCGGGAGCGCGTGCTGGAGATCAACAGGCTGGCCGCGAGGTTTTTCTACGACGCCCTGAAAACCTTCGAGGGCGGCGCGGCGTCCCGGTACCTGGACGCGCGCGGCGTCAGCCCCAAAACCAGAGTCAGGTTCGGCCTCGGCTTTTCGCCCACGGACAGGACAAGCCTGATTTCGCACCTGAAAGCGCATGACTGCGCGGAAGGCGAGGTCCAAACGGCCGGCCTGGCCGTGCCGGACAGGAACGGGGCCCTTCGCGACAGGTTCCACGGCAGGCTGATGTTCCCGATCATCGAGCCGTCCGGCGGCGTCGTCGGCTTCGGCGGCCGGGTACTCGACGGGGGCGAGCCGAAATACCTCAACTCCCCGGACACGCCCGCCTTTGACAAGAGCCGCAACCTCTACGGCGTCCAGTTCGCCCGCAAGGCCGGGAGCAGAACGATCATTCTGGTCGAGGGGTATATGGACGTCATCGCCTTGCACCAGGCCGGGTTCGAAAACGCCGTGGCCGCGCTGGGCACGGCGTTCAACGTGAACCATATCCGGCTGCTCCGAAAATACTGCGGGGAGGCGGTTCTGCTCTTCGACAGCGACGAGGCCGGGACGAAGGCCGCCTTACGGGCGATACCCGTGTTCCGGGAAAACGGGCTGCCGGTCAAAGTGCTCCGGGTCAAAGACGCGAAGGACCCGGACGAGTACATACGGAAATACGGGCCGGACGCCTTCCGGGAGCTTTTGAAAGAGGCGGAGCCGGACGTGCGCTTCCGGGTGAGCCAGCTTCTCCGTGGCTATGACCTGGACAGGACCGACCAGAAGGTGAAGTTCGCCGCCGAGGCCGCGAAGATCGTCGCGAGCCTCCCCAGCGCCATCGAGCGCGAGGCCTACGGCAAGGAGATAGCGGCCGTCGCGGGGCTCAGCGCGGAGGCCGTCGGAAGCGAGGCGGACAGGGAAATCCTGAAAGAAGCGGAGAGGGAGCGGCGCAGGGAGGCGCAGACAAGAGAGACGCAAAGGCGGGAAGCGCCTCGTAAGGAAGATTACGGAGAACAACCGGAATTTGCCGGGGGGCGGCAAAGCGGCCCCCGGAACCGGTCGTCCCCGCGGGAGAAAGGGCTGGACGACGCCCGCAGGAGCCTATTGTACTGGATGACCGCGGACAGGGCCGTCTGCGCCGCGGTGAGGCCGCACCTCGAGCCGCGCGAGCTTGGCGGGGAGGTATACGCCAGGCTGCTGGAGCTGGTCTGCGCCGCCTGGGACAAAAACGAGCCGCCGGTCCCCGCCGGGCTGTGCAGCTTTTTCGAGACGGCGGAGGAGCAAAGCGCCGCGTCGGACGTTTACAAAGACAGCCTGAGCTATGCGGACCGGGGAAAATTCAACAGGGAAATCAACGACGCGCTTCTCAAAATAAAAAAGACGTACCTGAAAACGCAGATAGAGGCGGCGGCAAACGACCCGCCGCTGATGAAAGATTTGCTGGAAACCAGAAAAAATGTGGAAAATTTGTATATAACAATATCAGATGGTTAGAATAGTAAACGGTTGAGAAAGCCTGATTTGCGGGTTTTCTCGGGAGAGGATGAGCGTGTCCATGAAATCCGTCGACGACAGCCTGTTGATGAACCGGCTGAAAGAGCTCGCCGCGATCGGCAAAAAGAAGAAATCACTGCTGGAATATAAGGAAATAATGGATTTTCTGGGCGACATAGACCTGGATCCCGATCAGGTGGACAAGGTGTACGAATATCTGGACAGCCAGGGGATCGACGTCCTGGGCATCGTGGAGCTGGAGGACGACGCCGAGAAGGAGATCGACCTTTCGCTGGTCGAAAGCACCATCAACATAGACGATCACGTCCGCATGTATCTGAAGGAGATCGGCAAGGTCCCGCTTCTTTCGGCGGACGAGGAGATAGAGCTGGCCAAGCGGATGGAAAGGGGCGACGAGGCGGCCCGCAGGCGGCTCGCCGAGGCGAACCTCCGCCTGGTCGTCAGCATAGCGAAGCGTTACGTCGGCAGGGGGATGCTTTTTCTCGACCTGATCCAGGAGGGCAACCTCGGCCTCATCAAGGCCGTCGAGAAGTTCGACTACAAAAAGGGCTACAAATTCAGCACCTACGCCACGTGGTGGATACGCCAGGCCATCACCCGCGCCATCGCGGACCAGGCCCGGACGATACGCATACCCGTGCACATGGTGGAGACGATAAACAAGCTGATACGCGTGTCCAGGCAGCTCCTCCAGGAATACGGGCGCGACCCGACCCCCGACGAGCTGGCCAAGGAGATGCAGATGCCCGTCGAGAAGGTCTGCGAGATAATGAAGATCGCCCAGGAGCCCGTCTCTTTGGAGACGCCCATAGGCGAGGAGGAGGACAGCCACCTGGGCGACTTCATCGAGGACAGCGAGATCCAGGCGCCCTCAGAGGCGGCCGCGTTCACCCTCCTGAAAGAGCAGCTCATCGACGTGCTGGACACCCTGACGGACAGGGAGGAAAAAGTCCTCCGCCTGCGCTTCGGCCTGGACGACGGCAGGGCGCGGACGCTGGAGGAAGTCGGCAAGGAGTTCAACGTGACCAGGGAGAGGATCAGGCAGATCGAGGCCAAGGCGCTCCGGAAGCTGAGGCACCCCAGCAGGAGCAAGAAACTGAAGGATTATCTGGAGTAATACGAATCGGGATTCGTATAATACGATGTGCAAACGACGCGCGATGGAGGGAAATATGGACGGGAGCGCCAATTCTTACACAGACGCCAAGATCCGCGCCTACCTCGCCAGGATAGCCTATTCCGGCCCGCTCGATCTGACCCCGGACACCCTCCGCGCCCTCCAGTACGCGCATGTGACGCACGTGCCCTACGAGAACGCGGACATAATCCGCGGCGCGCCGCTCTCCATGAAGCCGGATGATCTTTACGGCAAGATTGTCACGCGCAAAAGGGGCGGCTACTGCTTCGAGCTGAACGGGGCTTTCGGCGGCCTGCTGAGGGATCTGGGCTTCGACACGGCGGATTTCGCGGGGAGGTTTCTGACCGACGATAGCCCGGAGATACCGATGCGAAGGCATCGGGTGCTGGTCGTCAGCTGCGCCGGGGAACGGTATGTCTGCGACGCGGGCGTCGGGATAGCGGCCCCGCGGTATCCGCTAAGGCTCGTCCGCGGCGAGGTGCAGGAGCAGTGGAACGGCGAGGCTTACCGCGTGGAGTGGGACAGCTTCTACGGCCACGTGATACACCAGCGGTTCAGGGGCGTCTGGCGGCCGTTCTACGCGTTCACGGAGGAGCCCCAGGCCGACGCGGACTTCGCCGTGCTGAGCTTCTGGTGCGAGAAGCACCCGGATTCGATCTTCAACAAGGAATATATGATCTCTCTGAAAACGCCCGGCGGCAGGATGACCATGGACGGGAACGCGTTCAGGGTTTACGAGGGGGACGGGTGCGTCAGGGAGGAAGTTCTGGGGAAAGACGAAACGGATACATATTTGGCCAGGTATTTTTCCATATGGTTTTAACTCGCTCCGTTGACATTCCCGCCCCCGGCTGTATAATGTAGTGCGTACTCCACATATCGTATATCCCAAGGAGGTAGGCCATGAAAAAGATAGCGTTTATCGGGGCGGGGAGCTTCGGCTTCACGAGGACGCTGGTCAAGGACATCCTGACGTTCCCCGCTTTCGCGGACTGCGAGGTCGCGCTGATGGACATCAACACCGAGCGGCTGGACTACGTCTCCCGCGCGGTCAGAAAGATCATCGCCCAGGGGAACTATCCCGCGAAGGTGACGGTCACGACGAACCGGGCGGAGGCGCTTTCGGGCGCGGACGGCGTGCTCATCACCATACTGGCGAGCGGGCCGCGGATTTTCCGCACGGACATCGAAATTCCGAAGAAATACGGCGTGGACACGAATATCGGCGACACGCGCGGGCCGTCGGGCATTTTCCGCTATCTGCGCACCATCACGCCGATGCTGGAGATCTGCCGGGACATCGAAAAGTACGCGCCGAACGCGGTCGTCCTGAACTACACCAACCCTATGGCTATGCTCTGCCGAACGCTCCAGTCCGAGACGAAGCTCAACATAACAGGCCTGTGCCACAGCGTCCAGGGGACCGCGGAGATGCTGGCCCGCTGGATCGGCGCCGATTATGAGAAGGAAGTGACCTACCTCTGCGCCGGGATCAACCACCAGGCCTTCTATCTGGAGTACAAGGTCAACGGCGCCGACGCCTATCCCAGGATCCGCGAGGCCGTGGCGAAGCCGGAGATATACAACGAGGAGATCGTCCGCAACGAGATGTTCAGGCATTTCGGCCTCTACGTCACGGAGTCGTCCGGCCACAACTCCGAGTACAACGCCTGGTTCCGGAAGCGGCCCGACCTGATCGAGAAATATTGCACCCACGGCACCGGCTGGAACCCCGGCGTCTACGCGTATATACTTAACGAGTATCTCAGCCGCGAGGACGGAAGCTGGCAAAAGGACATAGACGACTACCTGAACCAGGAGACGGTGGACATCGCCCGGGGCCGCGAATACGCCGCGTACATCTTCAACGGCGTTTTCGGGGACAACACGATGTTCCAGTTCAACGGGAACGTCCGCAACTTCGGCCTGATCGACAACCTGCCGCCGGGCTGCTGCGTGGAGGTGCCGGTGGTGGCCTGCAAGGAGGGCATCAGGCCGATCCACGTCGGGCCGCTGCCCAAGCAGGTCGCGATACTGGTCGGCACGAGCGCGCAGATCGAGGAGCTGACGGTGGAGGGGTATCTCGAGGGCGACAGGCGCAAGATATTCCACGCCGTGTTGAACGACCCGCTGACCGCGGCCGTGTGCTCGATGCAGGAGATTTCTGACATGGTGGACGAGATGTTCGAGGCGAACAGGGAGTATTTGGGGCGGTTTAAGTAAGGGAAAGAATAAAGACAAACTGGGATTTAGCGTTTCCTTCCCGTCACCGTAACCTCCGAGCGGTTGTGGAAAAGCTGCCTCGCCCTCAGGCCGCCGTACTTTTTGGCCAGGACGGACAGCGCCCTGTCCATGGCCGCTCTTTTTTTCGCCTCCGGAAGTTTCAGCGTCATGACCATCGTCCCGCCGTCTTTCAGCATCCCGGCGGCGTCCAGCATGATCTTCGCCGACTCGGCGGCGTCCATGCGCATGTCGTTGACGATCAGGTCAAAGGTTTGGGCGCCCGTTCGGATAAACTCCTGAGCCGTCACGCGATAATGCCGGATATTCCGGTACGATCGCAGCTTCTCGGACAGCGTAGCCGGGTCCACGGCGCAGACCTCGGCGCCGGCCTCCGCCAGGATGCGGCTCCAACCGCCCGGAGCCGCGCCCAGGTCCAGCGCATGGCGGAAAGAGGCCATATCGAGCGAAAAGACCTCCGCGGCCTCCAGCAGCTTGAACTCCGCGCGGCTGACCCTCTCTTCCCCCCGTTCGAACCGGCGCATCCCTCCCGGCCAGGCGCTGAGGTTTTCGCCGGCGCGGGAGACGCCCGCGCGGACAAGCCCGCCGTCGGCCAGTATTGAGACGACGTTCAGGGGGTTTTTCGCGTCCTGGACAAAGCCGAGGCCTTCCAGATAATCGGCAGCCAGGCGGGCGAGCCCGCCCTTGCCGGGGAAAAGGCGCTCCGCGCCCGCCTCATTTTCATGTGCCGCCGCGCGGTTCCCCTCCATCGCAATTTCCGCGCGTATCGCGCCCGCGTCATTCTCAGCGCCCTCCTTGCAGCCGTTCGGATTAGTAAATGATCCGGCGTCATACTGAGCGCGGCGAAGAATCTTCAGACCCTTCGCTGCGCTCAGGGTGACATATTTATGATTATTTTCAAGCTGATCGTTATTTTCAGGCCGATTGTCCGTCTCTCTCACGCTTTCCGCGTAATTCGCGCCCTCCGTGTCCAGTACGCGGACCTGTACCGAAAAAGTCCCGCCCGGCGGCGTCATTTCACGCAGCCTCAAAGCAATGCGGGACGCGACGCCTTCCGCGCGCAGTCCGAGTCCGGCCCCGCCGCCCCCGCCGCGTATTTCGCCCTCGCCGCGCCGTCCGTTTGCAACGCCCCCGCAACGCCAGCCGTCCCCGCAGTTCTGTCCGCTCATTTCGCTATCGCCGCGCGGGCATATTACGGCGTTCCCGCCGCTCATTCCATCCCCGCAGCGCCGGCTGTTCTCGCAGCACAGTCTTGCCTCGCCACCCCCGCCGCTCGGCTGCAACGTCCCCGCAGCGCCGCCCCTCCCCGCCGCTCGTTTCGCCCAAGCCGCGCCGGTTGCCCGTGCTCCCCGCCAGGAAATCCCCCGCGAAATCCGCCATATCCGCGACAAACTCCACAGGAAAAATATGCCGGATGAAAACAGGCCCCCTGTTCGCGAGGGCCACGGAGATTTCGGAAAAGCCGCCCTCCGCCGACGCGAGGCCTACGCCCCGCCTTAGCCAGCGCCGGAGCGCGAAGCCCACGCCTTTCAGGCTGTCCCGCGCCTCCGCGAGCGCCATGTCCCAGGAATCGTCCTGGGATGTGAAGATAAAGTCGGTCAAAATCATCACCGGGTTCATATCATATATTTGGGGATTTTCTACCGGAGTGCGAAAACATTAGCCTCCTCTGTCTACGTCGTTGGCAAATGTTTTCTGCATCCGGTATCTATATCATGCCGCAAGGAGAGAATGCGATGTATCTTATGGGCGATCTTATGGGCGATGAGCAGCTGACGGCCGAAAAACCCGAACCCCGCCCGGGGCGGGAGCCGTTTGCCTCCTGTTATTACGGCGCCGGCGCGGAAATCACCCGCCGATGTGAGCTTACATACCGCTTGCCCGATCCGGCCGCCCGGACGGAGAGCCGCCGCGTGTCCGCGCCGCCGGGGCCTGTCCCGATCTGCGCCCTTCCGGAGAAACCGCCGGGCGCGCCGCCGGAGCGTACGCCCTCCGAAACGGTATTACCCGGCGAAAACGCCGTCAACGCCCGCTCCGCGAGCGGCTGCGTCGGGCGGCACACGTATATCTGGCTTAAAAGCGGCGGAGGCTTCTGGCTCTATCCGACATACAGCGGCAAGCGCTCCCTCTCCGGCTACCGCTGGACGCCGAAAGGCTGGGTATTCTCGGGCGTCATTCTGGATTGGATTGACTTTTTCCAGTGCTTGTGATATTTAATCCGGTATATATTACTACAGAAAATATGCCTTGCATATGGGTGAATAGATGGACGCCATGAAAAAAAGCATCCGGCGCGTGTTCTGGCTCTACTTCCTCCTGTTCGCGGCGCTGGTCGCGTATCTGGCGAAGTTTATCGTCTTTGACGCGGGGACTGTGGTCAACAGCCCGCTGAACCCCCGCGTCAGCCTGGAAAAGGAAGACGTGGTCAGGGGGGACATCCTGGACGCCCAAAACCGCGTCATAGCCTCGGGCGCGGCGGACGCCAGGACATACCCGTACGGCCGGCTCTTCGCCCACGCGGTCGGCTGCGCCGATAAAAATCATTTATCCGGGATAGAGGCCAAGTTCAACTTCGAGCTCGAAAACCCCCACCTGGAGGTGATCCAGCGGATCGGCCGGCTGCTGACCGGCGCGCCCGTCAAGGGCAACAGCCTCGTCCTGACGCTGGACGCGGACGTGCAGCAGGCCGCGTACGACGCGCTGGGCGGGCGCAAGGGCGCGGTAGTCGTCCTGGAGCCCTCCACGGGGAAGGTGCTCGCGATGGTCTCCTACCCGAACTTCGACCCGAACACTATCGCCGCGGACTGGGACAAGCTCCGCGGCGACACGGACAACAGCCCCCTTTTGAACCGCGCCAGCCAGGGGATGTATCCGCCCGGCTCGGTTTTCAAGATAATAACCGCTCTGGCCGCGCTGCAAAGCCTGCCCGACGTATACGGCTTCGAATACGACTGCAAGGGTTCCGGCGATTTCGGCGGCAGGACAATAAGCTGCTTCAACGGGACCGCCCACGGCCGGGAGGACATTAAACGGGCGTTCGCCGTGTCCTGCAACACCTTTTTCGCCGCGCTGGGCCTACGGGTCGGCCCGCGGAACCTGCGCTCCGCCGCCGAGGCGGCGCTGTTCAACTCCACGCTCGATTTTTCCCTGGAACACGGCGACGGCTCCTTCCCGCTGGACGCCGGCGCGGGCGGAAACGAGATCGTCGAGACGGCCATCGGGCAGGGCAGAACGATGACGACGCCTTTGCAAATGGCCTTGGTCGCCGCGGCCGTGGCCAACGGCGGCATCATGATGAAGCCCTACGTCGTCGACCGCGAGCTTACCGCCGGGGGCTACGAGACCGGCAATGTCATGCCGGAGATGCTCCGCCAGGCCATGAGCGCGGAACAGGCGCGGGCACTGACGGAGATGATGACCGGCGCGGTCGAAAACGGCACCGGCAGAAACGCCGCGCCGGACGGCGTGACAATGGCCGGGAAGACCGGCTCCGCGCAAAACCCCAACGGGGCGGATCACGGCTGGTTCGTCGGCTTTGCCCCGGCGGACAAGCCGGCAGCCGTCGTCTGCGTGCTCGGGGAGAATATCGGCGGGAGCTCAAAGGTGCTCGGAATGGCAAAGAGCGTGATGGAGAAGGCGCTGGAAGCGGAGAATCGGCGTTTAGGGAGCTTACAATGAAAATACCGAAACCGATATTGGCGTTTATCCTGATTTTCCTGTTGGCAAACGCCGCCGGCTGCGCGCGGGATAAAAACACGGAGCCTGCGCCTGCCGCCGGTTTGGGGATGGAAGGGGGCGCGAACCCTGCCGCCGCTTCCGGGGCGGATGAAAGCGCAGCGTATGTTGACAGTCCGGCGGCGGTTGAAAGCGTTGCCCCTATTGACAGTCCGGCGGCGGTTGGAAGCGTTGCCCCTATTAACAGTCCGGCGGCGGTTGAAAACCCTGTCCCTTTTGACAGTCCGGCGGCGGTTGAAAGCGCGTCTCACGGCGCGGAGGCGGCCGGAACCGCTGATTCTCCGGTTATTCGGACGCGGCCGGACAACGGCGGTCATTTCGTTGGGGCAGACGGAGAAACGCAATATTTCTACAGATTCGAAGGGTACGACTGCGTGCTTTACAGCGAGTCTCCGGGCGGCGGCGAATCGCCTCCCAAGCGGCTCGCGGCTTTTCCGTCCGCCGTATTCCGGACATATGACGACGGCTTGGCGGAACGGCCGTCTGTCGTCTGTTTCGGGGTTTGCGGGGACTGGGCGGTCGTGTGCGTGGGGGACTACGAAGGGAGCGCCATGCTGTTTAACGGATATTTTGCCTGCGTGAAAAAAGACGGCTCCGACGCGGTGAAATTGAATTTGACGGATGACGACAAATTTTTCATTGTCGGGGAATGGATTTATTACAACTATTTCACATTCGCGCGCACGGAAAGCCCGGAGGGTTTGCGCCGCGTGCGCCCCGACGGTTCGGAAAACGAATACCTTGGCGCGGCGGTTTACCCGGTCATCCTATGCGCCGGGGACGGCTGTTTTTATGGGAGGCACGACACCGGCGAGACATACTTCTATGGGGATCGCGATACCGGAGTATCATACGCGGACGGTTTGCCGATTTCCGACCTTGTGCGCTGCAGGCCGGACGGCGGCGATATGGTGACGCTGTTCAGGGCGTCCGCTCTGCCAAAGTTTGACGACAGCGACCGCATGGGCTACGAAAACGTCGTTGTGACCGGCGACGGCGTATCGTTCAGCGTATTTGTGCACGGGTACAAGGAGAGCGACGCGTATTGGGGCCATGTGGATTACGCGGCCGATTACAGGGTCGGCAAGGACGGGGAAGGGCTGACGCTGCTGAATGAGGAATGGCCGTCGGGGAAACCATAACATACAGGTCATCGGACAAGTCCATCCCAAAAAGCAAAGACAGGTGAAACATTGCCGTTATCAGCCATATACGAACCCGGGACCCGCCGCGGAAAAAAAACGGCGCCGGAGGCTTCACCGCTGTCGCCCCGGCCCGGCGTTTCCGACGGCGGTACGGAGATCCCGCCGCGCTTGGACGGGCGTTTAGTCGGCGCTACCGGCTACGGCGCGGGGCAGGACGCCCAGCCGCGTTTTGCGCGTTTTGACGGGCGTTCGGCCGGCGCTACCGGCCCCGGCGCGGGGACGGACGCTCCGCAGTGTTTTAATGGGCGTTCGGCAGATATAGCGATTTCGATAGAAAAGGTGATAGTCGCAAACAGTGTTGATACGGGCGGGCGGCAGAACGCCGCCCCTGCGAAATCGTGCAAACGCGCCTTTTGTAACTGTAGGGGCGGCCCGCATAACGACGCATCAACGCTTTTTACGACTATCACCATAGAAAATAGGCTTCAAACTTCGTCCGAAAGCGCCAGAAGCCGCGCATTTCGGGCTCGTTTTCAGCCCGTTTCAAAACGAAACGCCCATATTTCCGGCCCCGTTGCGGGGCCGGCCGCTCATCCGCGCTTTTACGGGCGTTCGCCCGGCGCTCCCGGCCCCTGCGCGTGGCCGGCCGCCCCGCCGGCCGCCGCGTTTTACGCCGCCGGGGTTGTTCTGTCGCTCTGTTTCGCCGCCCTGTTCTTCCGCGTCCGCGGCCCCTCGGCCGGGCATTTATACGCGCTGCAATGCTGCGCGCTGAACGCCTTTTTGGCGGCCATAGCCGTCAGGGATCTCAGAAGCGGGCTCATCCCGAACAAATGGCTGGCCTGTATGGCCGGGGCTTGGGCCCTGACGGCGGCGGCGAGGGCTTACGGCGACCCAGCCGCCGCGCCGGGCGTGTTCGCCGGCTCCGCCCTCGGCGCGGCCCTGGCCGGAGGGCTGTTCCTGGCCGCCTACGCGTTGGCGCGCGGGGGCCTCGGCGCGGGGGACGTGAAGCTCGCGGCGGCGATCGGCCTGTATCTGGGTTTTCGCGGCGTTATGCCCGCCGTATTCCTCTCGATGGCTGCCGCGGCCGTCGGCGGGGTCGGCATGGCCGCCGCCGGCAAAACCGGGCGAAAGACGCGCGTGCCGCTCGGGCCGTTCATGTGGCTCGGGACGTGCGCGAGTCTGCTGTTGGCAGCCTCTACAAACCCATCTTTGTCATTCTGAGCGCAGCGAAGAATCTTATGTTTTGGCTGTTTAAGATCCTTCGCTTCGCTCAGGATGACAGTTTATAGAGGTCGCCTGTTGTGGGCGGGATGAGGGCCTCTGCCGCGGGACGGTTAGGATGCGGGACGGTCAAGGCCCGGAACGGATTAGGCCCGGAACGGTCAGGGCCCGGAACGGTCAAGACCGTTCCCTACGAGCGGATCGGATATTATACTGTGTCAGAAAACATTTGCCGTATGGCAGTGACGACCGCACCGGTCGTCCGTATCTGACAGGGACGACCGCCACGGTTGTCCGTATCTGACAGTGACGACCGCCACGGTTGTCCGTATCTGACTTCGCGGAGGATATACCGGAGTACGAAAACATTATCCCCCCATGCCGTCGGCAAATGTTTTCCTTATCCGGTATGGAACCGGCAAATACGGCGAACGGCCGAGGGCGTTCGTCCCTACGAAACGGCAATGTTTTCGATTGTCAGTATACATATACAATGAATTAATTGTGGAATAATTGAACAAACAACGGTTCTGTAGGGAACGGTCTTGACCGTTCCGGTTTCTATCTTGTAACGGTCTTGACCGTTCCGGTTTCTGTCTTGTAACGGTCTTGACCGTTCCGGTTTCTATCTGGGAACGGTCTTGACCGTTTAGGCTTTATTCTGAGGGAGGGTTATTCCATGCGTCTTTTCATAGCCATAAACTTCGGCCCCGCCGTGCGCGAGCGGCTGCTGGCCCTTCGGGACGGGCTGCGGGGCAAATCCTCCGCCGGGAACTTCTCCGAGCCGGACAATCTGCACCTGACCCTCGTCTTTATCGGGGAGTGCGACGCCGCGCAAACAGCCCGCGTCAGGTCGGCCATGGACGCGGCCGATTTCGAGCCGTTTCCGGCGGTTATAGCCCGCGTCGGGCGGTTCGGCCGCCGGGGGGGCGACATATGGTGGGCCGGCGTGCGGGAGAGCAAGCCGCTTCTGGCTTTGCAGCGGGAGCTGACCGAAAGGCTCCTCCGGGACGGTTTCGCCGTCGACGCCGGGGATTACCATCCGCACATAACCCTCGGGCGCGAGGTCGTGACCGGGGAGAAGCCGTGGGAGACGGAGCCGTTCGGGGAGACCGTCTCGGCGATAGACCTGATGAAGTCTGAGCGGATACGGGGGAAACTGACGTATACGGCGATACATACGGTTTCAAAATAGCGGCCTCTCCAGCAGCCCCACGCAAAGCCCGTTGTTCTCCTCCGCCTTCGCGGCCTCGTTTTGCGCGATGCGGGATATGTCTTCGGCGATGCGCTCCCTGTCCCCCATGATTTGCTCCGCGAACCCGCAGAGCCCGGCGGCGTCGAAATCGCCGACGTCCGCGTACAGGCTTTGGCCGAACACGTCCATCACGGCCTTTACCTTGGGGTTGTACACCAGCCCGATCGCGGGCGTTCCGCTCTGGAGCGCGTAGACGACGGCGTGGAACCTCATGCCGAGGACGAACCGCGCCCCGGCCGCGACGCCGGGGATCGACCCGGCCGCGCTGTCCGGGCCCAGAAGCGCCGCCGGGGTTTTCATCAGGCCGATGATCTTTTTCGTGATCTCGGCGTCCTCGGCCTGGCGCATGATGATGAACACAGGCGTGAGGCCGTACTTTTCGCCGGCCCGGTCGGCGAAGGCGGCTATCTCCTCTTCGAAGCCCGGCCTGTTCCGCTTCCAGCTGCGGACGGAGACCGCGAAATACTCTTTGCCCTCGCCGACGCCCAGGCCGCGGAGCAGCTTTTCCGCCCCGCCGCCGTCCGCGTCCCGCAGGCTGAACACGGGGTCGGCTGTGACGGCGATTTCCGGGTTTGTCACGCCGAATTTCTTCAGCTCCGCAAGGGACTGTTCGTCGCGCAAAGTTATCAGATCGACTTTGTTCAGCGCCTTCGCCGCGCGGCGGGCGTTCTTCGGCCGCAGGACGGGGCCGATCCCGTTAGCGTAGAGCATGTTCCGGCAGCCGCGCTTCCCGGCGGCGTTTATGACCCAGAGGTAATAGAGGAGCGACTGGGTGCTAGTCTCGTCCTGGATAAGGCTTCCGCCGCCGGTCACCAAAAGGCTCGTCTTCTTGAGCAAGGCGCCGACCGCGGGAAAGTTGAAGCGGTTCACGGCCTCCACGCCGTAGATTTTCCGCGTGTCCTCCGGCCTCCGGGACAGGACGACGACGCTTATGGCGGGGCGCAGGCCGCGGAGGCCCTCGATTATGGCCTTCAGCAGATAGTCGTCCCCGCTGTTCTTGAAGCCGTAATACCCAGAAATGACCACGTCCACCGGCTTTTTCGGCGGCTTGCGCAGAGACTCATAGACCGCGGCGGCGTCGTCGCACATCCTCTCGACGGAATAATTTTTCATGATGATCTCCCGGCCGTAGCGCCCGAGTTTTTTAAGCCCGGCCGCGTCCGTGTCCATAAGCGCCGCTATGTCCCGCGCGATTTTTTCGGCGGTGGGCTCCTCGAAGCCGCGGCAGGTGAAATTGGTCGCCACGGCTTTTTCCAGCACTTCCTCCCTGAAAATCCCCAGATAGCCGGGATATACGTGCTCCCCGGCCAAAATCACCGGCATCTCCATCGACATGGCCTCCATGGCCGCGCGGCTGATGCCGGCGAAGACTTTGCCGTTGGTCAGAAACTCCCTGACGTCGTGCCGCTTGCCCGCGAAGATGACCAGCCGCCCGCCCGTCCGGGAGTTGTGTTCGTTCGCCGCTTTGGCTATATTAGCCTCGTCGTCCCCGCCGCCGACGATGACGAGCTGGATTTCCGGCCTTTCCGCGTACAGCCGCTCCGCCGCGTCCATCAGCTTATACGTCGTCCGGTCGTTGTTTTTATCCATCCTGCACACGTGGACGATCCGAAAGCGGTTTTCCTCCAGCCGGAATTCCTCCGCGACGCCCGCGTCCGGCGCGCCGGGGGCGAACCGCTCCGTGTCTATGCCGTTCACGGTGTCCGTGATGTTCCCCGGCGGGACGCCGTAGTTTTCCTCCAGATATTCGCGCAGATCCGCGCTGACCGCCAGGCTCTTTTCCCCCCAGCGGGAGATGATGTTGAACGGGAACGCCGCGTTGAACACGAAGTGCACGGTGGTCACAAGCCGGAAATTTAGCTTTTTTTGCAGAAGGGCGCAGATAAACGCCGGGATGCGCGCGTGGGCGTGAACCAGGCGGATGTCGTTGCCCGCGATGATCCTTTTTAGCGTCCGGTAGGACTTTATCAGGCTCGTAAGCCGTTTCGTGTGCAGCGGGACGTCGTAATGCGGTATCCCGCAGGCGGCGAGCTCCCGGACGAAGCCACCGCCGTTCGAGGCGACGAAAACCTCGTAGCCGCGCTTTTTCAGGGCCTTGGACAACTCCAGGATATGCGTTTCCGCGCCGCCTATGTCCAGCCGCATGGTGGTCATTAGGATTTTGTACACGTCAGGCCTCTTTTCTTGTTTCCAACCATCTTCCATGCCGTCCTGGCCTCCTCCAGCCGCATCGCCGCGGTCAGCGGGAAATACACGGCTATCCCGGCCAAAACCGGCAGGACCACGGCCAGAATCCGCCCCAAAAGCCCGCCGGCCCCCAGCGCCCGTACGCCCGCGCCGGTCAAAACCGCCGCCCCGAACATGACGCCCCCGGCGATCAGCATTTTAAGCGCGTCAACGAGCATCTTCCGGTCCAGCGCGTACCTGTTCCGCCTGCCCATGCGCCAGAGCATCAGCCCCGCCACGACAGAGACGGAGACCGACGAGGCCAGAGCCGGCCCGCTCGCGCCTCGCATGAACCGCACCAGCAGGAAGCTCAGGCCGAGGTTGACGGCCATGGCCGCGAGGCCGGTGTATAGCGGCGTTTTGCCCTCCCGGCGGGCGTAAAAGCCGCGCGCGAGCACGGTTTGCAGCCCGAAGCCCGGCATACCGGCGGCGAAGCAGGTCAGCGCCGAGGACGTCAGGCTCGTGGACAGGGCGTCGAAGCTGCCGCGCTCCAGGTAGAGCCGGATCAGGGGACGGCTTACGGCCATCAGGCCGAGCGCCATCGGGATCAGCAGGTATAAAAGCGCGCGGAGGGCCTGCTTCAAAGCCGCGCCGAAAGCCTCCGCCTCGTCGTTGGCCGCCAAAGCGGAGAGCTTGGGGAAGATGAGGTTGGAGACGGAGAGCACAAGGACGCCCGCCAGCACGGCGTAGAGGGTGTTGGCGCGCGCGAGCGTGACCATGGCCTGACTCCCGTATGCGCTCTGTAAAGCGGCCTTGCCGTTGACTATGAGATTGACCGGCGCGACCCATGTGCTCACCAGGACCGGGACGGCCAACAGGCCGATTTCGCGGAAATCGCCGTCCCGGCGGATTTTGGCGGGGCTGGGGAGCCTGAATTTGAATTTGAAGCCATTCTTCAGCAAAAACGGGATCTGCATCAGCAGCTGCGCCGCCCAGCCCAGCAAGAACGCCGCGCAAAGCCCGGTCACGCCGAATCTGTCCAGGAAAAAAATCAGATAGACCAAAATCACGGAGTTGGAGACAAGCGCCATTGCCGCCGGAATGTTGAACTCCCCGAGGGACTGCAGGATACCCGTGAGCGAGAACGCCGCGCAGCTTATGACGATTATCGGGAGCATCACCCTGAGCAAAGTCGTCCCCAGACGCAAGACCCCGGGCGTCCTGCCGCCGTCGTACGAGGAGATGACCGGCCCCGCCAGAAGCGTCAGAACGGCCGTGACCGCCGCGGAAACAAGCAGGATCAGCGAAATGAACCTGTAGCTCATCTCGAAAGCCTCGTTTTTGCCCCGTTTTTGCATGACGAGGTTGAACACCGGTATAAAGCTGGCCGTTACCACCGCCGCGAACATTACGTCCATGAACTGGTTCGGCAGCATGGTTGCGTAATTGACGGCGGCCGCCTCCAAAGAGGCTGTCCCGAGGCGCGCGTAGATCACGCTCTCCCGCACGAGGCCCAGCAGCTTGCCGGCGAAGGTTATTGCCGTCATGAGGGCGACGGTTTTGAAGACGGAGGAGGGTTTTTTATTTTTGCAAGTCATACTTGACATTCTTCCCGTCTATCCGAAACCTTAAAACCCTGTAATCCGCGTTCCTCGTCCCGTCCGCGTTCCAAAGGCTCCCGAGGTTTATGTACCGGACGCCGTCCCTGGACGTCACCGACGTGTCCCGGCCATCCGCGGACACCACGAACACGCGCTTGCCCGCGTCCGCGTACCGCGCCAGGGCCAGGTGGAACAGCTCGAACTCCTTGTCCCAGTTTTCCAGTGGGTTCGCGTCCAGCTCCACGATGACGCAGTCCGGGTCCATCGCGGCCACGTCCTTGGAAAAACCCGCCCACTGCTTCGGGTTGGAGGCCAGAAGCCCCCCCTTGGCGGCGGTCATCTGGAGCACCGCCGTGGTGCTCACCCTGTGCATGACGTAGCCCGTGTTCCACTGGTACGCGCCGAAGCCGTCGTACTTATACTCGAAGCCGGTGTCTCCCAGGTAGAGGCCCCTGGGGCAGTCCCGCCGCATAGACGCCAGGACGGCCGCGCGCACCGCGTCGTAGTCCTTCGGCGCTTGTACCCGCGCGTCCCCGTCCGCAGTTTCCACGTCCGGGGCTTTCCAGACCGTCGGGGCCGTGACGGTGACGTCCTGGCCGAAATCCGGCGCGCCGCTCAGGTCCGCGCGCAGGACGTCGGAGTATTTCGGGGCGTCCGGGAGGACTACCCCGCCGCTTATCGGGGCGACGGCCGAGAGCGCGTCGAACCAGAGCGTCCCGCCGGCGTCGGAGGTGTTGTTGAGGCTGGCTATGTATATCCTGTCGAGGGTCACGGGATAGCTCGCGTCCTCCGGCAAAACCGCCGTGACCTGCTTCCAGCCCGTCCAGTCCACGTTTTTCGCGAAATCTATCGGAAACGCCGTCCCGCCGGCGTCGGTTATCCTGCCGCGCAGCCAGTAGCCCTTGCCGTCGCCGTAGGCCCACAGTTTCAGGGCCACAAGCGGGCCGTCGAATTTGACGGGCTCCGCGAACGTGAGATAGGCCGCCTGCGTGGAGTCGTATACCTTGAAACCGTAGTCGAGCTTCGCCGCGGACGCGCCGTCCTTGAAGCGCGCGCCGTCGTAGGAGGCGCCGCCGGTCACGGTGTCCGGATAGGCGGCGAAGCCCAGTTCCTTGCCCCCCTCGAAATCGCAGACGGGCGTCTCGACGCCGCCGGAGTACACGGCCACATAGGCCGGGATCCCCGCCGCGGAAGCCTTTATCGACCCAAGCCCGCCCGAGTCGGCCACGAAAACGTTCCCTTCCATGTGGCCGAGGCCGGAGGGGCTGATTTCGTAGGTGATCCCGTCCGTAATGGGGGTCTGTTCGCCGCTGCCGCCCATGCCGGTGAAGCTCAGGGCTGTCCTGCCGCCTTCCATCGTCCTTATCTCGCCGACGCCGCAGTCCAGCTCCTCGAGAGCCTCAGCGCCCAGCGAAGCCGTCCCGGTCAGGCCGTCGTAGGAGGCGGTGAACGTGACCGTCCCGCTCTTTCCGGCGGTATACGCGCCGTTTTCGATTACGCCCGCCGGGTCGTCCGAGGTCAGCGTCAGCCGGGCCGGGTCGAGGTCGATCCTGTGGTAATACTCGTCCAGGCCGTAGACGTCCAGGATTACCGGAAAGCCCAGGAAGGCGCGCCCGCTCCCGGGCCTGACCGCGATCCGCGAAACTTGCCCCGCCGGGGCGTTGTCGTACACCCCGAAGGCGTTCACCACCTTGCGCTGGACGCCGTCGGAGAGGTTGTTGACGACGGTGTAGTCCGCCGCGCCGGGCTCCTTTATGACCATCGTGGACGAGCCGCCGCCGTCCAGGTGCATGGCGTTGTACGCGCCGTAGCGGAGCATGATCCGGCCCATCTCGTCGTTCGTCGCGCCGATGGAATACGAGCGGCCGTCCACCTCGGCCAATATGAGCCGCTTCTTGTCCCGGGTGATGCCCAAAGCCGTGCGCGGCTGCCGCCCCGCCGGTATCGTGCCGTAGGAGACGATCTCGCCGTTGGCGAGGATGCGCCCGCCGCCGCCGATGGCCGCGACTATCTTGCTTAGGTCGACGCCCTTGGTGCTGATCTTCAGCTCCGCGCTCTGCCCTGCCTTGAAGAACGGGCCGAACCAGTCCGCGGAGGCCTCCTGGATCACCAGGACGTAGCCGTCGGCCGGGACTTTGACCGTCTCGCCCTTCCGGGAGACGTAAGAAATGGCTTGTCCGCTGACCACGACCTTCAAAAGCCCGCCGAACCGCGCGTCGACGGAGGCCGTGTCGGACATGGCCGCCGGGGTTATTATAACGGGCAGAACGAAGTCCGAGACCTTGTTTATCGCGCTGACGGCGATATTCTCCTTGCCGTCGTTGTAAAAGTGTATCTCGGTCTGGATGAACGTCATGAACGGGTTGTTCGTGTTGTCCAGGAAAAACCCGGAAAACTCGTTTTCTTCCTTATTGAAGGACGTGTTCAGGGACAGCAGCTTCCCGTCTTTGACCTCCGGGCCGAACGCGGAGGAATGGTCCCCGGCGAGGCCGAAGAAGTCGCCGTTTGTCCCGGCCACGGCCCCGTTGTCCGCGAGAAGCCGCGTCACGGTCTCCTTCAGGCCGGCGTCGTTTGCCGACGCGGCGGGGCCGACGGTTATGTACGGGTCGTCGAGGGGGATCGTCAGGACGTGGATGTCCAGCAGCCCGGCGTCCGTGACCTGCCGGTTCTCCTCGTATGTAACGCCCTTCGTGACCGCCCGCCGCGTCGTCAGCTCGAAGAGCGGCTCCGCGGCGAGGGCCGGGAGGGAGGGGATCAAAGCCAGGACGGCCGCCAGGA